>NZ_AMFQ01000086.1:0-217 GCF_000335555.1 Acinetobacter sp. WC-743
AGTTGACCGAGTTCTGCGATTTCAGAAACCTGTGCAATGGTGACATCCGCCGCCATCGCCATAATCGGTCCAAAGTTTCGTGCAGATTTACGATATATTAGATTGCCCCAACGATCGCCTTGATGAGCTTTGATCAAGGCAAAATCAGCTTTGATTGGATACTCCAGCACATAGTCTTTTCCGTCGATATGGCGGGTTTCTTTTCCTTCGGCAAGCA
>NZ_AMFQ01000087.1:0-3033 GCF_000335555.1 Acinetobacter sp. WC-743
AATTCGGTTTATGGATGGGGGGTGCATTTAACTTTATCGACCAAAATATCTTTAAAGTTCCATTTACTTTACATGATCTTGTGCCTGACTTTAGTGCATTGAAAACTGTAGATGCTTCTACCTTTAAACCGAACTATCCAAAGCCAGATGGTAAATTGACTTTTGACCGTTTGTCTTCTGTATTCGTTTCTAACACGGTACATGAAGAGAATCAGCCAGCACATTTAAAACTGACTGACCCAACGATTCCTGTGAATGTCAACTTACCAAAATGGGATGAGCCTGCTCAGCGTTACTGCCCTGCTGGTGTATATGAAATCATGGAAAATGATGATGGTTCTAAGCGCTTCCAGATTAATGCAGCAAACTGCGTTCACTGTAAGACGTGTGATATTAAAGATCCTTCACAAAACATCACATGGGTAACACCAGAAGGTGGTGGTGGTCCTAACTATCCAAATATGTAAACCAATAAACCCGCTTCGGCGGGTTTATTTATGCTGATTAAAAATAACAACTAATCTCATATAGCTTATTTGATCTTCAATTTTATTCATTGTGGAATAAAACTCATAAGTAACAAATGGTTTTTTCTGATTAATAAAAACATACTTATATAATAAATTAGGACTATATGGACTAGAATAAAGTGAAGATCCCTCTTTTACTAACTCAGAATATTTAAAAATAATATTATTATCTTTAAGTAAATTAACATCTACATTTATGGCTTTTTTAAATACTGGCTGATTTGATGGCGAGAAAATAAATTCATATTTATTATTCCTATCATTTAAATTGAGAACCTGAATTTTAGCTGGATAGCCAAATTTATTTTTAGATAAAACATATACACCGTGATCAGTTACAGTTCCATCTTTTAGCACATGCACTTTTAAAGGTCCTTCAAAAAAAAGACTACTATTCCATTTTTCTGTTTCACCAACTCTTGTGATTTCATTTATCAAAACAATAGTATTATCAATCATAATCTTATCCATCGGTCTAGAATTTACTACAGAACTGAAAATTAGAAAAAATAAGAGGCTAATAAGCTTTGAATAATTCATTATCTAACCATTAAAATATGAATAAATTTTTAGAGGGTCTTCGTCCCCCTCGATTAAGAACCAATCCGTAGTATTTGCTGGATCAAATTCAGGAACCATAACACCATATCCCATACTATTAGCTGAAGGTGTTCTTAAAAAGTATGTATATTTCAAATTTTCATTTTCTTTCTCATTATCTAACTTAAAAGCAGCTAATAGCTCTTTTGCCTTTCCTACATTTGGATATTCAGGGTAACTATAATGTTTTAAATTAGAATTGGATAAATGCTCATTCCAAGCAAAAGGGCATATAGCTTTTTTGGATATACCATACATCTTTACATAACCATAAGCATTAGGAATTTTATCATTTAAAATACTTGAAAGAATTCTATAAGCTTCCTTTGCACAGGTTTCATTAGTAATTGCACGATATTTTTTATCATTTACTTCTTTTTGCTCCCATTCACTTGTTTCATTATTATAAAATTGATTATTTGTATTCTCATACATCCTCTTCACTTCATTTCTGATTTTTTTTGCTTCATCTACATTAATATCTAAAACATATAATTGAGTAACTTCACTAATAGGATATTGACATGTTGAAGCATTTCCAATAATTTTATTGTCTCCTAGCTTTTTCCCTGCACTTGGTCCAAAGCTAAAAAAACTAAAAATATCATCATTTTCAACAATATAAAAAAATGCATGTCCCCAATCTAAATTAGGACCTGTTAAGTATTGATGTTTAGCTATTTTTGAAGAAAAGGTAACTTTTGCATTTTGATATGCATAAGTAGCATTTGCCTCCGTACCTATAACAAGATAATACTTATTAATTTCAACTTCTGTTATAGGTTTATCTATGTCCGTAGTATATTTTTTATCACTCACTATTATAATTCCAGATCTAAACTAAAGTTTTCCTTCTCAGATGTGTAAAATCTATTTGTTTTACCATCTTTATCTGTTATACCTTTAATTAATTTCCCATTTTCACCTTTCAATACATACTTAGTATTTGGCATTATCGCACCTCTGTTATTCTTTAAAATAAATTGATGAGAATATATATTTGTATTTGGCAGGAATGGAATCTCATAGTTAATGCTCTGCCCACCCAAAAACTTATGTTGTCCAGCTTTAACTTCAAACAGACCTGGTGTTGTTGGCAAAACACCTGCACCACCAATCTCAATCTGAGTAGTATCAGCAATTAACACAATTTTCTTACTGGCGATAAATTCAATCCGATCTTCAGTCGAAATAATTTGAATACCTTTACGAGCAATCAAATCCGCACCATCCCCTTGGGCTTGGATCTCCACTTTACCTTTTGCTGCATAAAGCCTTGCACCTTCTTGTGCTGCAAACAAACTGATCTTATTTTGTGCATGCACCAAGAAATTCTTTTGTGTACTCAGATTGATACTATCCCCCGCACTATGACTAATTTGTTTATCCGCAGAGATATGAATGTTTTCATTGCTCGACAAGCCAATTGAATTTGGCGAGGCTAAAACCATCAAGGCTTGTTTAAATGCATCGGCTTGATTCTTGGATTCATCAGACTGATCTTTTTCCAAATCCGAAATAAATGATTTCAAATAATCTAGATTTTCTAAAGGATCAGTCTGTTGGTTCTTAGCAACTTCACTTAAGGCTTTGGCATTGTTCAGGCTACTTTCTAGCTGACTTTTGGCTTCGGTTGTATCTAGATGATTACCTGATGCCCCATCTTGTGCATGCGTACTCAGCAGTAAGCCTTGACCTGCACGTACCGCACCCCATTGATCCGTTCTTAGCTCAAAGCCTTCTCCTCGCCCTTCGCTACTATCTGTCTCTTTTGGATGACTGAGGTTGCCAAGATTGAGTTGCGTTGCGCCATGACTACTGTGTAACTGACTGCTGATCTGGTTGGTGGTATCGTCAAATCTCAGTTGGTTATAGCCACTGCCCTGATATTCCTTGCTTTTAA
>NZ_AMFQ01000088.1:0-493 GCF_000335555.1 Acinetobacter sp. WC-743
TCTAGAGCTTTGTATCGAAGATCATTGGAGTATGGCTTAGGCATAACAGCAGTCAGTAAGGTTTTTTATAGTGTAGCAAACTTTATATATTTATCTATACGATCAGTGCAATCACTGGTTTAGTCGCCTCTGGCGTTGGAGCGACTACAGGTGATGTATCAAATACAGTTCAGAGTGGGAACGTTGCGCAAAATGCAGTTGAGGATAATTTATTCGGAGTTTTAACGGCAGATAAGAAAATAGATAAGCAAAAAAATAACTATTATTTCCAAGCACTACAAGCATGTAAGAGCGCAGAGTGTGAGAAAAACATTATTATGCAGAACACCTTGGCTGCGATGCAAAATGTCCAAAAAATTATAAGTGTTAGTAGTACAAAATATAATGAAGGAGACATTATAACTAGGGCGTGTTGACACTTTTAGATTAAAAAATAGCGAAGTAGTAAAATTAAATCGCCAAACCCAATTCTACTATTCGCTATGCCTCGTAC
>NZ_AMFQ01000089.1:0-260 GCF_000335555.1 Acinetobacter sp. WC-743
TGCCCACCACTAATACATTCGTGATCGCAACCACTTGACCATCCGCAGTCACTGCGAAGTCGCCTGCAACTGGTGGATTTAATGGATCAAGCGCTTCATTGTAGTTCAGCGTTAAGGTCGTACCCAATGGATCAACTGTCGCATTGACAAAGGTTGGTGCTGTGGTATCCCCCTGGAATCACGAACCATTGCTTACTGAAGTTGGTGGTAGTGTTGCTGCATCATTGCCCGCAATGTCTTGAATCGCATTCGGATCATTA
>NZ_AMFQ01000090.1:0-186714 GCF_000335555.1 Acinetobacter sp. WC-743
ACTTTCGTATTGAGTATTGTCATCAATCAATCGAAGTTTTTGAGGCTGGATGGGTTCATTAAAATGAGAGACTTTAAGCTGTGCTTCATCAATTAAACTCGTCACACCTTCCGATGCTAGAAGCCTTTGAATAAGATCTATATCTCGTTCATTATTCTGCATAATGAGTGGTCGAATATCATAGTCTTTGGTTAGACCACTTTTCTCCAAAGTTAAACTTGAAGCAAACAGTGGAGATCTGTCTCGCCATTCATTAAATATAACTTCGACTACCTGTAAAGCAGACATATTCATAAATACGCGCGAGTTTCTACGCTGTTTCCATAGTGCGGTTGGGTCTTCTACTGTTAAGCGATAAATCGTCAACGCACCATCAGAGGCACCCACCTCTGCTTTGGTCACGATCCCTGAAATACGATTGAGTTCGGAGCGATCATTGACCACATCAATGGCTACACGACAGCCTATAAAGCTTTTTAATGCGATATTGTTCTGCGTAGATAGACAAATCAGTTGTAAGTTCACCCCATCATTGATGGCATGTGTCCCATGAATACATTGCAAGAATACATGGTCATTGAGAGTATGATTACTGAACTGGGCATGTAGTGCACGCTTTTGTGTTGTTAATCCCAATTTTTCCAATAAAAAGTAAATATTATTTAACATAGTTTTTAATATTTGTTAAAAATATTGATCAGTATACATACGATTCTGTCTAGTCTCATATGATTTATTTAAATATGTCCTTATGAGTTTTTATAAATTTATAGTTCGTTTATGTGATATATAAGTCTTTATTGAAGGCTCTAATATTGATAGAGCTAAGCTAAGATCACTGAATACGATAGAATATAAAACCTTAAAAAATATAGCTAAATTGCCCGATTGTTCATACAAATGTTTTGATTTAAAGCATGTACACTCAATCAACTTTATGCTTTTTATATGAATTTTTAAAAAGTTTTGCTTAAACAGTTTTTTGTATTATTGATTTACAGTTGGCCTTGCTATCGTGAGGCGACATGAATGTCACCATGTTGAGCGGGAGGATATAAGCAAAAACAAAGCACTGCTTTGTTTGCAGCGCAAGAAAGCGACTAAATAAAAATTAGTTAAGCAAAGTGAAGAATCACCTACACAAAACGATTTAAACTTTAGATGTAAGTTTTGGCAATGAAAGCATTCGCTCATTCAAAAATACATTCATCGCATTGATTTTAAACTATAAGTTTTTCAGTAGATTCGCGATAGATTTAAATTAAATTCACAATTAAAAAAGACATCCATAACCTATAAAAAAACCGAGTTGGTTATACAACTCGGTTTTTTATAAAGGATCATCAATCTATTTGACGCTAAAAGAATACTGCCTATTAAAGACCAGTTAGTAGCGCAATTGCAGCATATTCCATGACTTTTTCAGCAATAATCAATGCCAAGATAGCCAAAATAGGAGAAAGATCAATCATCCCCATATTTGGCATAATTCGACGGAACGGCGCCAATAATGGCTCAGCCAACTCTTGAATCACTTCAATATAAGGCGATCTTGATTGAGTAAACATCACCACCCAACTCAAAATAATCGTCGCAAAAATTAAATAACGACAAAAGCGAATCAAGTCCTGAATCATGGTCACAAAAGTGAGAATAATGAGGTGTACAGGACTATTTGGCATTGCACCTTGCAAATACATCATGCCAAAGATTTTGAGTAGATATAACACTACCACTAAAACCAAAGCAGCCGTATTGACACGCCCTTTCGCCATCGTCGGAAAAATTCGGCTAAATAGATCTACAATCTTGGTTGCTTTGACTGTCGACATCACCACAGGGTTGTATGGACTGACCATCGCCAATTGCATTAAAAAACGAAAGAATACGAGCAAAATCGCTACGTTAATAATAATGCCAAAAATTTGCGCAGAATTTGCACCCATACTTGAACGTTCCTAAAATCAAAAATTATTTAATACTGTCGCTTAATTCTTGAGCCAATTCCTGACTACGCTTTTGCGCAGCAGCCAAAGCTGTTTGAATATTTTGAGAGATTTGAGCGCGATCAAATACTTCTAAAGCCGCTTGAGTTGTCCCATTAGGGGAAGTTACATTTTTACGTAAATCAGATGGAGCGCTTGAACTGGTAATTGCCATTTGTGCTGCACCCAATGCGGTTTGCAAAGTCAATGCCGTTGCCACCTTTTCATCCAACCCCATATTTTTACCAGCACGTATCATACTTTCCATCATATAGAAGAAATATGCAGGACCTGAACCCGAAACTGCGGTTACAGCATCAATCTGTGCCTCTGAATTTACCCAAAGGGTTAAACCAGTTGCCGCAAGAACCTGCGTGGTCAATTCACGGTCTTTTGCACTTACTTCTGGATTGGCATAGATACCATGTGCACCAGTTTGAACCAATGCAGGAGTATTCGGCATTACACGGACAATTCGCTCACTGCCTGTCAAATCTGAAATCGTTTTAATTTCAGCGCCTGCAACAATAGAGATCAGCAATTTATCATCAAGTAAACCTTTCAAGGGCTTAAGCACGCTTCCTAAAACTTGAGGTTTTACTGCAAATACAACAATATCTGCATGTTTAATCGCTTCTATATTGTCTTCAGTAACATGGACATCTTTTTCTTGTAACAACAGTCGAATTTTTTCAAAGGGATCAGAAACTGTAATACGTGTAGCAGGTAAGCCACGACTCAATAAGCCACCAATTAGGGCTTGAGCCATATTCCCACCACCAATGAAAGTAATATTACAATTTAAAGCTGCACTCATGAATCACACTCGACCTTAGTTTTTATCTTAGAGATTAAATTTGGTTGCCAACCACCGATTTCACAGTATTCAGACTGTGCCAACCAAAAACCATTTGGTGTAAACACCCCAAGCATAACATTATCTACACTTAATATTTGAATTGTATGACGCATCCAAGGAAAAATATGTGCTTCTTGAATCGCCTTTTTTAAAGGCCAAGCACCTATTCTGCCATAAAGATGAATTTTTTCACCACCTAAACGTGGTTTCAATGTCAGCTTCTGATTAAATAATGCAAAAGACAGACCTATTTTAGATCGTTCAATTTGAAATACACCAGATGTGAATTGTAGTTGCTGATGAAGTTGAAATTGATATGTTTGCTCGGGAACTTGCTGTTTCGATTGCGCTGCTAAATAGTGTTGCTGTTCAACGCGATATAAATGATTTTGGTAACGCAAATAATAGAAATGATTCCAATGTAATGCTGCTTGTGAATCTGTTTTAGAGTCAATCACTTCATCATATAGGCGCTGCACCATTTCAAAAGCAGGTCGATAGGTGTCCTGTCCCTTCATCCATGTAGATAGAAGTTGGCGCTGTCTTGCCAATGACAATTGCTTGAGTTTTATTAAATCAAGCTTTTCTTCATTTCCACAGAAACTAAGATCTTGTTGTAGCACTTCATTGAGAATTTCATTGGCATCTTGCATCAAATAACTGGTGCGCGCCAATGCTTGTTGCATTTTGGGGTAACGGCTTTGCAAAATATGCCAAAGTTCATGTCTACACCACGCACGATCATACTGAGTATCTAGATTAGTCGGATCATTGACATAGGTAATCTGTAACTGTTGAACCCATTGGCAAATCTGCTCACGAGAGATATCCAACAAGGGGCGCCAAATGGTCAGTTGTTCGCGCTGATCTTTTGATTTCATCGCAGACAATCCAGCAACACCTGCACCTGATAATAGGCGTAAAATCAGGGTTTCAGCTTGATCTTGTTGATGATGGGCGAGCACCAATACTTCGTCGGTTTTTATATGTTGAAGGTAAGCATCGTAACGGGCTTGGCGTGCTTGATTTTCAAGATTGCCTTCAGCAACTTGAACATTTTGAATAATATAAGGAATCTGTAAGATGGTACATTGTTGAGCAACAAAATCAGCCCATTCATCACTGGCTGTTTGTAGCTGATGATTGACGTATATTGCACGAACGTGATGAGGGAAAAACTGCACCATCAAATGCAGCAATAACATGGAATCCATGCCACCACTGCATCCAATGAGGAAATGCGTATTTTCAGCAAATTGAGCGTGTTGTTTTAAGAAGCGAGACCTAAATTGTCGCTGCCAAACTTCATTAAACGTTGATAACGTGCTTCGCATCGATCTTCCGCAGTCATAGGCTGTAATTCATCAAGCGCTTGTTTTAACACATCTTTGAGTTTTTCCATAACCTCAAATGGTTGCAAATGTGCTCCCTCGCCTTCATCGACAACATATTCAACTACACCTAACTCTTTGAGTTTGTCTGCTGTAAGTGCAAGTGCTTCACTGGCTTGTTCTGCTTTGTCCGCTGTTTTCCATAAAATAGAAGCGCAGCCTTCTGGTGAAATCACTGAATAAATACTATGAGACAGCATAACCACACGATCTGCCACACCAATTCCCAAAGCCCCACCAGAGCCGCCTTCACCTAAAACTGTTGCAATAACAGGAACTTTTAAGCTTGAAAGTTGAGCAAGACTGGTTGCAATCGCTTCTGCTTGACCACGTTCTTCAGCACCAATGCCTGGGTATGCCCCCATCGTATCAATAAATGTGAATACTGGAAGATTAAAACGTTCTGCCATATCCAGCAAACGCTGTGACTTACGATAGCCTTCTGGGTTACACATCCCAAAGTTATGCTGTAATTTTTCACGGGTACTACGACCACGATGCTGACCAACGACCATGACAGGCTGACCATTAAAACGCGCCAATCCGCCAACCATTGCACCATCATCACCATAAAGACGATCGCCATGTAAGGTATCGAATTCAGTAAAAATTTCGCCTACATAATCCAAAAATTGCGGGCGTTCAGGATGACGTGCAATTTGAACCGTTTTCCAAGCTTTAGATTGAGCAGCTTTATTTTTCATAAGTCGAGTATTATCCCTAATTCACCGATGCCTCACACATCGGAAGTTCAGGATCAAGTGCTATTGAATGGTTTATACAATTCATTCAATCAACACAAGACCTTTAGTTAATCGATAAACTGTTCCGACTGAATATTCAATTCAATGTCCCAATGCTTAAATTGCACTTGCTCATCATGCAAATCTGCAACCAGTAAAGGCCATTGCTTGGCATCGCCAGAAACGCTGAGTTGCCATTGTTGCGCATTATCCACTGTCAATTCAATGGCAGGAAGCATCTCATCACTGCGACTGTGATTGAGTAAAACAGCGAGACGGAGGAGCAAACATAGGTGTAGTAGCTTGTTTCCACCTACTTTTAGCACATCAAGTTTGGCATCTGTACGTAATTTACGACGATGGTGAGCGACCAAATGTGACAAATGATTCTGATCAATTTGTGAGAAACCAGGAATGTCGGAATGCTGTAAGAGATAAGCACTGTGTTTTTGATAACCACTGTGACTGATTGCCAAACCAATTTCATGTAAATAAGCTGCGCGACGCAATAGATCACTGTCATCACTATTTAAATGTAAGGTATTTGCTACACCATTAAAGAGATGTTGTGCTGTTTCAACCACACGTTCAGCTTGTTTGGCATCTGCACCATAACGCCCCACCATCGCTTGCACACTACGGTCTCGAATATCTTCATGTTGAAAACGCCCAAGCAAGTCATACATGACGCCTTCTCGTAATGCACCATCAGAGTAAACCAGCTTATCGATATTCAGTACTTCAAAAACAGCATAGAGAATCGCAATACCCGCAGGTAAAACAGCTCGACGATCTTCTTTTAATCCATCAAACTCCATATCGGAGATATGTTTAAATTTTAAAAGTTTGTCTTTTAATTTTTCTAAACCTTCTCGAGTTAAATTCTCTTGTTCGTCACTCCATCCCATATTGACAGCAATTTGACGACACGCTTTGATTGTTCCACTCGAACCCACCACAGTGTCCCATCCAGCTGCCTTATATGTATTGGCAATAGAAGATAGTTCTTTACGTGCAGCAACAACTGCTTTTTCAAAAGCTTTACTGTTGATATCACCTTCAGGGAAATAGGCTTTTGTGAATGCCACACATCCCATTTGTAAAGATTCAGTATGAATTGGCTCAAATTCTTCACCAATAATTAATTCTGTAGAACCACCACCAATATCAATCACCAGACGGCGCCCACTATTGACCATGGTATGAGACACACCTAAATAAATTAAACGTGCTTCCTCTCGTCCTGCAATGATTTCAATCGGTTTAGGTAGAATTTCAGCTGCTTTTTGAATGAATTCATGCCCATTTTTTGCTTGACGTAAAGCGTTCGTCGCAACAATCCGTAAACGATTCGGTTGCACTGAACTCAATCTTCCTACAAAACGTGCCAAACAGGCTAAACCACGTTGTTGCGCTGCTTCAGTTAAGTTTTTATTCTCGTCCAATCCAGCAGCAAGCTGAACTTTTTCTGACATCGAAGCAACTTTTTTAACTTCACCATGATCCACTCGAGCAATTGCTAAATGGAAACTATTCGACCCCATATCGATGGCAGCAAGTAATTCTTCATCAATCAAAAAATCAGACATTATTTATACAAACTCATACTGAATTGTTGCTTAGATTAATTCACATGCACGCTTTTTAAAAGCCATTTATTTAGACAATTTGATGAGTCATTATTTTTTCAGCATATATGACAATTATATGACAATTAGATTGAGTTTTCTAAGGAACCGATTGTAAATATCGTGAGCATCAATTGGACATTCTCACAAATAAGAATGAAAATTTAAACATTCCCCTACATTGTTAAAGATGTCTATGTAATACTTAGCTTCATAGATTGATTCATCTTTAAAATATTTTTGGAGCAAAATCCATGTCTGGCAATATCGTAAACACAACTGATGACAACTTCGCAGCAGACGTTCTTGAATCAGATATTCCTGTAATTGTAGATTTCTGGGCAGGTTGGTGTGCACCATGTAAAGCGATTGCACCTGTTCTTGAAGTACTTTCTACAGAATTTGAAGGCAAAGTAAAGATTGTTAAAGTGGATGTGACTGCATGCGAAGCAACTGCAGTTAACTATAATATCCGTAACATTCCAGCATTATTGATGTTTAAAAATGGTGAAGTGGTTGCTCAACAAATCGGTGCGGTGCCAAAATCTAAACTGACTGCTTTCATCGAAGAAAATATTTAATTTGCTGAATTTATAGATTATTTGTATAAATCTGCAAAAACAAAAAATACGCTTGATTTTCTGGCGTATTTTTTTTCGACTATAATTTGACAAACTTGTTGATCTCACTTATATTTCATGCTCAAGGAACATAAGGATTCTCTGCCTGTTTCTTAAAGGACAACACATAAGATCGCCGTTCGGCAACAGAAATTGTTTTACATATTTCTCCTCGAAAGAACTACATAGACTCTGAGTTTGTTTTTGTGTCTATACAACATCAACTCACCTATTGCACTGTTGGCGACTTTTGCTTCTTTTCTCTTTATCTGTGTTCCACACATCCTTATTCAATCTGACCATTTATGAATTTAACTGAACTCAAGAAAAAACCGATTGGCGAACTCATTAAAATTGCTGAGTTTATGGGCCTTGAAGGAATGGCTCGTAACCGTAAGCAAGACATCATTTTTGCCATCCTAAAGCGCCATGCAATGAATGGTGAAGAAATCTTTGGTGATGGTGTTCTTGAAATTTTGTCTGATGGTTTCGGCTTTCTACGCTCGGCTGCAGGTTCTTATCTTGCAGGTCCTGATGACATTTATGTTAGCCCATCACAAATCCGTCGTTTTAACCTACGCACAGGTGATACGATTACGGGAACGATTCGCCCACCCAAAGAAGGTGAACGTTACTTTGCATTATTAAAAGTTAATCAAATTAACTATGACACACCTGAAAATTCACGTAATAAAATCTTATTCGAAAACCTAACCCCATTGTTTCCAACTGAGCAATTGGTAATGGAACTAGGAAATGGTTCAACGGAAGATTTAACAGCACGTGTTGTTGACTTGGTTGCTCCTATTGGTAAAGGTCAACGTTCAATTATTGTTGCGCCGCCTAAAGCGGGTAAAACAATGTTGTTACAGAACATTGCTCAATCCATTGTCCGTAATAACCCTGAATGTTTCCTTATCGTTCTCTTGATTGATGAACGTCCAGAGGAAGTGACTGAAATGGAACGTACTGTTCGTGGCGAGGTTGTTGCATCAACATTTGATGAATCTCCAGCACGCCATGTACAAGTTGCCGAAATGGTGATTGAAAAAGCCAAACGTCTTGTTGAACATAAGAAAGATGTGGTGATTCTGTTAGATTCAATCACGCGTTTAGCACGTGCTTACAACACTGTTGTACCTTCATCAGGCAAAGTATTGACCGGTGGTGTAGATGCACATGCACTTGAACGCCCGAAACGTTTCTTTGGTGCGGCACGTAACATTGAAGAAGGCGGCTCACTGACAATCATTTCAACTGCATTGATTGAAACAGGCAGTAAAATGGATGAAGTGATCTACGAAGAATTCAAAGGTACGGGTAACCAAGAGATTACCTTGGATCGTCGTATTGCTGAAAAACGTGTCTTCCCTGCCATGAATATCAAGAAATCAGGTACTCGTCGTGAAGAACGCCTCATGAGTGAAGAAAACCTACGCAAAGTTTGGATTTTACGTAAGCTTCTCCACCCAATGGATGAGTTAGCGGCGATGGAATTCCTTTTAGATCGTATGAAAGAAACCAAAACCAATGATGATTTCTTCGATCAAATGAAGCGTAAAGCTGCCAACTGATTGGTATAAAAAGTCA
Organism: Acinetobacter sp. WC-743; assembly: GCF_000335555.1. NCBI lineage: Bacteria > Pseudomonadati > Pseudomonadota > Gammaproteobacteria > Moraxellales > Moraxellaceae > Acinetobacter > Acinetobacter sp. WC-743. The sequence continues at coordinate 8,817 of NZ_AMFQ01000090.1, forward strand.
AAAAAGGTCACTGATATAGTGACCTTTTTTTTGGTTGACAGAATTTACATAAATATACAATTGCTGATTTTTGGCGTAACAGCATTTTGCAAATAATTGAATATAAAAATCATTCTCGCATATTTTTTATATTTTTTAATAACTTAATTATCAATAATCCAATCTAAAAGTGCGAATTAATTGTAATTAACTGTTAAAAAAGCATCATTTTTTCATCAATTTGGTCAGTTTTTTTCATCTAGACAGTAGCAATTCAAAATGCGCAGTGATAGCATATTCGCATACCAGTTAGACTGCTCATGCAAAAAGCAAAAAACAGGCTAACTTGGGTTTTTTGTCTCAATTAATTTTATGAGAGTGATGCCATGTTATTCAAAAAAATCGCTATTGCTGCTGCAGTTGCTACTACTTTAGCTTTCGTTGGTTGTGCTAAAAAAACTGAAGAAGCTGCTGCTGATGCAAACGCTGCTGCTTCTCAAGCTGTAGAAGCTGCTTCTGAAGCTACTGCTGCTGTTGACGCTGCTGCTGCTTCTGCAACTGACGCTGCTGCTACTGCTGCTGCAGACGCTACTGCTGCTGCTTCTGACGCTACTGCTGCTGCTGCTGACGCTTCAGCTGCTGCTTCAGCTGCTCAATAATAATCGCTTAGATTATTATCAAAAAAAGAGAACCTTTGGTTCTCTTTTTTTTGCTTTCAAATCAATAATTATCCTCAAATCTGCGAACTGATTCGAAACACATGCCCTAATTCATTGAATAAACTTATCCAGCCAATTTAGAACGCCCCGCTTCGATTCCATACTGTCAAGATGCTATATTGAAATACACTCAAGTGATGAATCCTCCATCTCACTTTTAATCCTTAAAAAACGAACATTATTTTTATAATCAAAGCCGCAGACTATTCATACCAAGAATTTGATATCAATCATTTATAGTCAATGATCTTTATGCTTTGATACAAAGGATTAGAAGATCTCCCGATTCATTTATTTTGGCTAGGATCATACTTTTAAATCATAGACCATCTTTCCATCGTGAAGCCACATGGACGCCATATGTTGGCTAAAGATATATGAGCAAAAACAAAATACTACTTTGTTTGCGCAAGAATGCGGTTAAACAAGAAACGGGTTAAGTAATGAGCGTCATCGCTTACGGAAAACGATTTAAACTTTAGCGCTAAAGCCTGGCAGTGAAAGCTTTATATCATCAAACAATATATTGATCACATTGATTTTATTGATCTAGAAATTATATTTACTGTATGGTTTTTTCAACAGATTAGCTATAGTTTAATTTATTTTTAAGCTCTCGTATGCGTAAATAATAAAAAACCCCAAGCAAAATGGCTTGGGGTTTTTACAAAATCAAGTGGGTTGATTAACCTTCTTGTTCTGTGCCTACACGTTGTCTAAACTTCTGTCCTGCGCGGAACGTAACAACTCGACGTGCCGAAATTGGAATTTCTTCGCCAGTTTTTGGGTTTCGACCTGGACGTTGACGTTTGTCACGTAGTTCAAAATTACCAAAACCTGAAAGTTTAACTTGTTCGCCTGCAATTAATGCTTGGCTAATTTCGTCAAAGAACAACTCGACCATTTGTTTTGCTTCACGACGGTTTAAACTCGTAAGCTCACTTAAATGATCAGCCATTTCTGCTTTTGTTAATGCTGTCATGAGGCCCTCAATGTCGCTTGGTAAGTGCTTTCTAACACTTGAATGATATGATCCATACCGGATTTAATTTCAGCATCTTCAAGTGTACGTGATGGATGTTGCCATAACAATGCAAATGCCAAAGAGCGCTTACCTTGCTCAACACCTTGCCCTGTATACACATCGAATAACCATGTAGAGTCTAAAAGCTCCCCACCGGTTTTTTCAATAAGTTGCTGAATTTCACTGACATTAATCTTATCACTAATTACAAGCGCAATATCACGTCTAACCGACGGAAATCGTGATAATTCTGTAAAATTAGATACATAAGTTTGCAAAACAGCCGATTGATCAAGTTCGGCAACCCAAGTCGTGCTCAAATCCAGTGCATTTTCTAAAGATGGATGTAAACGCCCCAAATAACCAACCGATTTTCCATCTATTAAAATCTCTGCTGACTGACCTGGATGTAACCATTCACGCTCAGAACGCACATATTCAACTTGAACCCGTCCAGCAGCTAAAACTTCTTCAACCTCTCCTTTGAAGTCAAAGAAATCCATTCCTTGAGCTTTGCCATGCCATGATTCAGCATGTTTTGAGCCCACCGCAATCATTGCCAAAGTTGGAATCTGATTTAAGTCATCAATAGTTTGAGCATTTTGATAATCAAAACGTAAACCTAACTCAAAGAAACGCACACGACTTTGTTGGCGGTTAATATTGTATTGAATACAAGGGATTAAGCTTGAAAGCAAAGTAGAACGCATTACAGCCAAATCACTTGAAATTGGATTTGCCAATGCCAATGGATTAACTTGAGAATTTAATTGCTTCTCCAGCTTTAAATCAGCAAAGCTAAAACTGATTGCTTCTTGATAGCCCAAAGTCACCAGGGTTTGACGTAATTGTGGCAATTCAAACTGATCTTGATGCTTAGCAAGCTTGACATCAATCACAGGCAAACTAATTTGGATATTGTCATAACCATGAATACGAGCAACTTCTTCAATTAAGTCTTGATAAATTGCCATATCATAGCGATGTGATGGCGGTACAACAGTCCACTCGCCTTCAGCTTTGACTGTTACAACACAACCTAAACGTTGAAGTGCATCAGTAATAAATGCTGATTCAACAGAATAACCAAGTAATTGATCAACTTGTGCTTGAGTTAATTCAATGGCTTCACGTTTAGGTAAAAGCGCGGTACGTTCAGCCACAGTGATTGGACCAAATTCACCACCCGCTAAACTCTGAATCAATTGTGATGCTCGATGCATCGCGATCATTGGCAATTCAAAATCCACACCACGTTCATAGCGTTGAGAAGCATCAGTATGTAAGCCATAACGGCGCGCACGACCTGCAATATGCAATGGTGCAAAGAACGCAGACTCAAGGAAGATCTCTGTCGTTGCATCTGTTACAGAAGAAGATAATCCCCCCATAATCCCTGCAATAGCGAGCGCTTTAGCATCATCAGCAATGACCATAACGTCTTCAGTCAATTCAATTTCTTGCTCATTTAATAAAACAAGTTTTTCATTTGCTGTTGCTTGGCGTACATGGACTGAACCTTGAACTTGACCACCATCAAAAGCATGTAAAGGCTGTCCTAGTTCCATCAATACATAGTTGGTAATATCCACCAAAATACTGTGTTGACGAATCCCTGAACGAGCCAAAGCCTGCTCCATCCATTCAGGGGTAGCTGCTTTGGTATTTACATTTTTTATAACACGACCTAAATAACGTGGACATCCATCAGTGCTGACATGAACTTGTTTTTGATCTGCAATGGTTGCAGCCACTTCTGTAATTTCAGGTGCTGTCACTGGAAGTTTATTAATTACACCAATTTCACGTGCTACACCACGAATACTAAAACAGTCTCCACGGTTCGGGGTAATACTGATATCAATGACATGGTCATCCAGATTTAAATATTCGCGGATGTTTACACCAACCGGTGCATCATCAGGAAGCTCTAAAAGCCCATCAATTTTATCTTCAAGATCAATTTCCGAAGCACCACATAGCATCCCTTGTGATTCAACGCCACGTAGCTTACCTTTCTTGATTTTAAAATCACCAGGAAGTACTGCACCAATTGTCGCAACTGGTGCTTTCATGCCAACACGTACATTCGGTGCACCACATACGATTTGTAGAGGTTCTCCTGAACCAATGTTTACAGTGGTTACACGTAAACGATCTGCATCAGGATGTTGAATGACCGTTAAAACTTCCCCCACCACAACACCAGTAAAGTGTTTAGCGGCTGGTACAAGCTCATCAACTTCAAGTCCCAACATCGTGAGTTGGTCAGATAAAGTATCACTATCAATTGCTGGGTTAACCCATGTGCGAAGCCAATTTTCGCTAATTTTCATTTCTAAAACCTATATTCAATATTTATGAATTCCTCTCTAACTCCCTTTGAAAATTGGGAGAACCCTTCGTCTTTTGTCTAGGACATTCCATCTTTGTTTAGAAGAGGTTAGGGAGAGGTATAAATTTGTTAAGCAAATTGGCGTAAAAAACGCACATCGTTTTGATAGAACATACGCAAATCGTTAATGCCATAACGTAACATTGCAAAACGCTCTACACCCAAACCAAAAGCAAAACCTTTATATTTTTCAGGATCAATACCCGCGGCTTGCAATACATTAGGATGCACCATTCCACACCCCAAAACTTCTAACCAGCGACCACGCTCATCCATAATATCCACTTCCGCACTTGGCTCAGTGAACGGGAAATATGAAGGACGGAAACGAACTTTTAAGTCTTTTTCAAAAAACTCGTTCAACAAGTTAATCAACAAGCCTTTTAATTCAGCAAAACTGGTGTTTTCAGCAACGTACAGACCTTCGATTTGATGAAACATAGGTGAATGCGTTTGGTCAGAGTCACAACGATAAACACGGCCAGGACATACAATACGAATCGGAGGTTGATTGTTTTCCATAGTACGGACTTGCACACCTGAAGTATGCGTACGCAACAAATGATTGGCATCAAAATAAAAAGTATCATGCATTGCACGTGCAGGATGGTGCCCTGGAATATTGAGTGCTTCAAAGTTGTGATAGTCATCTTCAACTTCTGGACCTGTTGCAACAGTAAAGCCAGCTTTGGTAAAGAATTGGCAAATACGTTCCTGAACTTGAGTAACAGGATGAATACTGCCTACAACCTGTCCACGACCAGGCAAGGTAATATCAATGGTTTCACTTGCAAGCTTTTGTTCTAGCGCTGCTTTTTGTAATTCATCTTGGCGCTCAGTCAATGCTGTAGAGATAGCTTCACGCACAGCATGAATTGCAGCACCCTGAACTTTACGTTCTTCAGGGTCCATTTTACCCAGTGCCTTAGATTGTTCCGCAAGCTGGCTTTTTTTCCCTGTAAATTGCACTCGTACTTGATCGAGTGTTGCAAGGTCTTGAGCTGCTGCAATCGCAGCGAGCGCTTCAGTGGTCAGGGCTTCCAGTGACATAGTAACTCTCAAAGCAATATTTTAGAAAAATAATATAACTGCATATTCTAACAGTTTTTATGCAGTTGGATGAAGTTTCCTCCTGACGAAAAATACGATTAGTCACAACTAATTCTCGATAATTTGTATATTTCCCTGTTCGAATACTGTTGAAACGCTAGAACTCTGATTTATAAACGGTATAAAATAAATCCAATGTCGCTGAGATCTATAAAAAATGGCACTTGATCAAATCTGGAAACGTCAACTTGCACTCGTCACTTATGGCAATCAATATCTGACCCAAGAAATTAGTTTTTCTCGTTGGGTCAATCATGCCATTTTTAATCACCACGCGTTTGGCTTTCGAGATTTAACCACCCAACATCTTCTAGCACAACACTTTCAAATTTGGCTTGAAGGTTTAAAAAAGCAAGGGGTGAATCGCATCAGTTTACATAGCTCAAGTCTTTTGAATGATGAGCAGAACCCCAATGCCAATGTTGAATTATTGGCGATTCCTCATTTTATTGTCAGTCACGAATCTCAAAAGAAAACTGCTTGGATTTTTGGTAAAGAATTACCGGAATGGTATAGCGCTGACAATGACTATGAGGCACCAGAACAACAACGTCCAAATATTCGAACAGAAATATTCTGGCGTTATGATCTTAATGCGAAACTCATTAAGCGTATTGAACAAGATCTTGTGACCCCAAATTGGGATGATATTCAGGTTTATACAGACAATGAATTATTTGATAGCCAATATGCCAAAGGTTTTTCTGAACCAATCAACAGAGACTTACCTTATTATGGCTTAAAGAGTAGCGAATATATTGTAGATGATAGTAGTCTTAAACTTGCCCTTATTCCTAGCGATGATCAAGCAGATTATGCCAATGAAACACTGTATCGTTTCGATGCGCTCGAAGAATTTATTTCGGCAAAAATAAAACACCCCTATGATGAGAGTGAACAAAGTCTGAGCCCAGAACAACAAATGAATTTGCGTCACTTCTTGCAGAAGATTGAGGATTTAAAAGCAAAATTTATTGTCAAAGTTGCCAATCACTATCAATCTGCGCGTTTAACCCCGAAAGCTATTGCATCTCCATTTGACAATATTGAGGATATAAAGACAGACAAACGCCAATCGTTTAGTTCTCATCCATCCCATACACAGCATGAGCACAAACCAGCAAAGACAGGCGTTTTTGCTTTAATTATCGTGACTATTCTTATCTGTCTGGCTGCTTATTATTTTGGACTATAAGGCTTAATATCCAGATAAAATCTGTACTCATGAGAAAGTAACCCTAAAGTTGCTTTCTCACATCCATCAATGCGAACCCTAATAAATTTAAACCTTTCCATTTCAGTGGGTTCATCGCATCTGCATGATCAGCAGCTAGTCCAATCCCCCAAATCTGATCTACAGGTGAAGCCTCAACAATGATTTGCTCAGAGGTACTCAACAAAAATTGTTGGAGATGGTTATTTTGGGAAAACTTTGCCAGATTTCCTTGAACCACAATCTCATAACGATGTGCAATCCAAATTTCATCTTGATAATTTTTGACCTGACGACCTAATGCTTTTATTTTCTTTGGATCATCAGTATGAAGAATTTGCTGAAAAATATTTTCATCCTTAAACAGTTTAGCTTTTTGCGCCATCATGTATTGTTCGGTATTTTGATAATCCACACCCTCAATTTCAAATTTTGCAGGATACCATTGGCTTAAACAGCTCTTGTCTATCTTTTCTGGTGTCTTTTGACGATGCCCCCAAAAACACAAATAACTATATTTTTGTCCACGCTTTATATGTTCTTGTAAAGTTGTTAATAACTGAGAATCACTCATTTTATTTTCCTGTCTGTCTTTCACTTCTTTTTTAACTGATATCACGCAATCATCATAATCGCTATAAATCACTCATCCAACGTCTGTTTCAATATATCGCTTTAATAACCAGCAGTTATGGTATTTGATGCCTCTCAATAAAACATACAGATCATTTCCAAATCAAAAAATCACAAAAATTATTTAAAATCCTTCATCATCAAGCCCGTTAGGATGATTTATAAAATTTAGCCAAGCATAAAGGACTTAGAACGAGCGTAAAAATTGATCGCAATCTTTTCGAGATTTCAGATGTATAAACTGAATATGTGAATATTGAGGATCATTCATCATTGTAATATATTGCTGGCGATTTTTTTGATGAGTTTTGATCATCCACCAAATAATTGAGTCAGCACTGAATATTTTGCCAAAACTTTCCCGATTATTCGAATGTTGCCACAACTTCTTGTTAAAAACTGCCCGAGATATGGCACGTTTTATAGATTGGTAAAGATTGATATGAAAAGGAAAATCTAACCATATAACAGTATCAATGGTCTGCCATTTAACATGTGTTGTTCGCGTATAATTTCCATCGATTACAAAACCATGCTTTGCCGATTCAATTGCCTGTTGAATTTTTAAGAAAAAAGCATGGTCTGAAGTTTCCTCCCAATCATCTAACCAAAACAAATCGTCTAGTTCGATATAATGAAGTTGTAATTTATCAGCAAGCTTTTTTGCAAAAGTGGTTTTACCAACAGCAGAGGTGCCCACCACATTAATTTTATTCATTAGAATTCACTTCTTAAATAAAAAAGTAGCCTGACAGCTACTTTTTATCACCAAGATTTTAATTTTTTTTGCTGAGCTGAATGATCAACTTTCAGAAAAGTGGACGAATCGTCAAAATCACTTTATGTTCGTTGTCATGCTGATTAATATAGTGTTCAACAGCAGTTACTTCACCTTTTACCTCAGCATCTGCACCATACATCACTTTTAAAGTTTCACCAATTCTTGGCAATAATTGTAATTCGACTTCAATAGCACCTTGCTGTAAACCCGCAATTTCTACACGCATAAATACTCCAGAATATTTTCACTTTTATCATTCTACTCTATGCGAGCTATTTTAAAATCGATAATAGTTTCACGTTGAAATTATGTAATAACGGTACATTTCAACTGCAAATATTCAAATTTATCATTCAGAAGGCTTATGTCTAGCCGGTTCATCAATCAATTCATCCTCATAATCCAAATCATCTTCATCCACATTGATATAGTCCGGTGGTGGCGTAATATCGAATCGAACAGCGTTAATGTTTTGCTGGCTGAGTAATTTTGCCTTGGCAACTCTGCATCCCATCCATGACTCTTCCATCTGCTGACAGAATAATAGGATAAGCTAAATCAGCCTCTTGGATCAGTTGGAAATGTACAATTATTTGCTGTGTCGTGGGATGTTTATCTGGAAACCAATAAGGTTCGTTCAGTTCCTGTATCTCGGATAATAAAACCTCATGAATGGGCAAATATCGGCTTAATCTAACCAAACAGTGTACATCCCAAATATATGTGTCTGTACCCACAAGACGGAAATGGTATTGCCTACGCATAGATGCTCCGTAACCTTCTGATTAAAAATTAATGCTCTATTGATAGCTCAACAATAAACCTAAGCTTATTCGTTTGCCATGCAAAATAACTATTGGCAATTTAATTTCGTCTTACAACATAATTCCCAACTTTACTTGAATCAACCAAGGAGTGAACACCATCGCCAGCATCCATGATGTTCAGCGACTAATCGCTTATTTCTGGTCCGTGATTTGGAAACTCGTGAAGACCAATCAAGTTTTATTGTCACCTCTATATTCTACTTGATCTTATTTTGTGCTATCACAATTGGGCTTTTATACGGTGCGTTTTGACTAGTAACACATTATGAAATTGCCAGATTTGTTGTATTCACCCTTATTATTATTTTCCTCTCCATCTGGTCAAATAAGTAAGAAAAATTGCATAAGGAAGTATCATGAACTTCAATTTAATTTATAGACAAATGGCTTTGGTGATTTATGGCAACCAATTTCTCAATGATCACCTTCAAGATGATTTAAACAAAATGCCTCATTTTCAAATTTTACATCCAATTCTTAGAGATTTTCATTGTGGTCAACTTTTGGCGGGTTCATTACAACTCATTCTTTATCATTTAAAGCACAAAGGCGCGTATAAATTAAGTTTGATCCACGCGCCACGATTAGCATCGACAATACAAGAATCCCCTATTTTTTATCTGTCTGATCACTTTTATAACTATATGATTTTAATTCAGTACCGGCATGATCACCCACAAATTTTAATCGGTTGTGAGGAAAAAGAGCTATGGTATCTACACCATCAGAACAATGATGCTGATTTTTATTTTAACAATGTCAATGCGCTCACAGACAGAATCGCAACCTATACACTGTTCGACTTAAATGAAAGTTTTATTGAGAATTTGGGAGAATTAAAAGCCATAGACTGGAAACATTTTTCGCAATCTTATTTTGACTGCGTTTATATCAATGAAGTCGCTTTTACATTGGGATCTGCAAATCAGATTGAACACCTTGCAAATATTCAATTTAAGGACCATCAAAATTACAATACACATTTTGATCTTTTCCCAAAGGACTTCACAAGCAATTATGCAGCAAGCTTATTAACTCATGCTGAAAATCTTTATAAAAATTATCTACTAGAAAGTGAAACGAGAAATGATCAAGCCTGGTGTAATCAAGCAACTCGTCATGAACTACAGTTATTTGATCAAGCCGTACAAGCCTTAAATAATTTTTATCCATCTCTTATTGTCAATGCGGCAAATCACTACTCAAACGCCAACATTCAAGCATAAAAAAGACCGCTACAAAGCGGTCTTTTTTCAATCATCAAAAATGATTAAGCAGCTAATGCACCTTTAGCTTTTTCAGCTAAAGCAGCAAATGCAACTGAGTCATGCATAGCAATGTCAGCAAGTACGCGACGGTCGATGATCACTTGAGCTTTTTTCAAGCCATCGATCATACGGCTGTACGACAAACCATTTTGACGAGCACCAGCATTGATACGCGCAATCCATAAAGCACGGAATTGGCGTTTCTTTTGACGACGGTCACGGTAAGCGTATTGACCTGCTTTGATTACTGCTTGGAACGCTACACGATAAACACGTGAACGCGCGCCATAGTAACCTTTAGCACGAGCAAGAATTTTTTTATGACGGCGATGAGCCTGTACACCACGTTTTACACGAGCCATTTATAATCTCCTTAGATGTATGGGCACATACGACGAACTGAATTCATGTCACTTACGTGAACCATGACACAACCGCGCAATTGACGAATACGTTTAGCAGATTTTTTGGTCAAAATGTGGCGTTTGAACGCTTGTTTACGCTTGAAACCGTTAGCAGTCGCTTTGAAACGCTTAGCTGCACCACGGCGAGTTTTTAACTTAGCCATAACAACCTCTTTAAACACCTGTTCGGTACGTTCGCACCATTGCGAGTACGACCTGCAGGTAAGGGAGGCAATATTCTAAATCATCTCTGTACAAAACAAAAGCAAAACCTTGCACTATTTATCAGTTATTCAGTGTAATTTCCGATGAAAATTCCATCATTTTTCATAAGAAAAATCTGCATTTAATCTTTATAATCGTCACATCATGATAAAACTGGACAGTTATGACCCCTGCACAGGATGCTTTTGCTGCGCTTCGCTATCGAGATTTCTCCATCGTCACGATCAATCAATTTTGCTTAACACTGGCAATTTTGATCCAAGAAATTATTGTCGCCTATTCACTGTATCAAATTACCAAAGATCCACTTACACTCGGTTTGATTGGATTGGCTGAGGCGATTCCTTTTATCGCATTGTCCCTATGGGGTGGTTATTTTGCCGATAAGCTGAATAAACAAAGTATTATGAAAGTATGTTTATTCTTTTCTTTCCCTTTACCCTTAGTGCTTTGGTACTTATTTCACAGTTACGATCATGGACAGATTGGTGTCACCACCCTGTCTTGGGGCATTTATGCTGTGATCTTTGCTTTGGGTACTATTCGTGGTTTCTATAATCCATCTGCAACATCATTAAAACCATTTTTAATTCCCCGTGAACTCTATGCAAATGGTGCAACTTGGACCACGATCGGATGGCAAAGTGGTGTCATTATTGGTCCCATGCTGGGCGGTTTTATGCTTGCTGGAATTGGACGGGAAAATAGCTTACTTTCTGTATCCATGCTTTTATTTATCTGCTTTTGCTTAATCACACTGTTAAAAAAGCGTACTTTCCCGACCATGGAACAAGACAATCTTTGGGACAGTTTAAGCGAAGGTTTTCGATTTATCTGGAAAACTAAGATTGTACTTTGGGCGATCTCGCTGGATTTGGTTTCAGTGTTGTTTGGTGGTGTCATCGCCTTACTTCCGATCTTTGCTGAAGATATTCTGAAAGTAGGTCCTGAAGGTTTGGGATATCTACGTGCAGCGCCATCGATCGGCGCGCTCATCACGATGATTGCACTCACTAAGTTCCCACCAACACATCACGCTTGGCGAAATATACTGATTGCGGTTGCTGGTTTCGGAATCTTTACCATCATTTTTGCATGTTCAAACAATCTATGGCTTTCCTTGTTTGCCTTAGGCATGACTGGCGCATGTGACAGTATTTCCGTGGTGGTGCGCCAAACTATTTTACAAGTTTACCCTCCTGAAAATATGCGTGGTCGAGTTGCAGCTGTGAATGGAATGTTCGTTTCATCGAGTAATGAACTGGGTGCTTTTGAATCAGGGCTTGCCGCCAAGTACTTAGGAACGATCACAGCAACGATATTTGGCGGATGCATGACAATGGCAGTCGTTGCAATCAGCTGGATTAAAACCGCTGATTTGTTTTCAGTCGATATTACCAAAGGGCAAAAATAGCGATTGTTGACATAAATAATCGTAAAAAATGCACCTTAGGGTGCATTTTCTATTGCGAGATGAGCAAATTCGATAAATACTTTGCGCAATTAAATTAACCTCATGCACACTCAGTTGCATGGAAAGCTAAACTTATGAATAAAGCTCTTTTAATCACTGGTCTGATGTGCCTTTCAACTTATGGACATAGCGCAGAAAAACTCCCAACAATAAAAGTTAAAGGAGAACAATCTGACCGCAATGCCCCATTACACCTCACGACACGTATACAATGGGTTAAATTCCCTCAAGTCCAATATCAAACAGCAGAATTAAAAACACAGGATCGTTCTGCCATCATCCGCGTGAGCGCCAACAGTTTAGGACAAGTCACAGATGCTGAAGTGCAAGAAAGTACAGGAATCACGGCTCTCGATCAAAAACTCATTGATGCTGTAGAGGCTGCCAAGGTAAAACCATATAGTAAAAATGGTAAAGCCATACCGATTGTGGGTTATCAAACGTTTACTTTAAATATGGATAATGCCCAAGACAATACACAGGCTCATGCACAACTGTCTGAATGTACCTTTGCGTTTAATTCAAAACACTGGATAAAGCAAACTCAAGATAAGTCAGTTGCCTTTCATTATACGCAACAGCCTCAGCTCTCGCTTGACTCAGCTTTACTCAAAAACAAAGATCGAACAGTCAAATTTAAGTTTAAAGTTGATCAACAAGGCAATGTAAAGCGTGTCAAATTAACTCAATTATCAGGTGTAAATGCGATTGACCAACAGGTTATCCAAGCTGTTGAGCAAACTCAAATACAAGTAAAACGCTCTTATCGAACCTTATGGACTTTTAAACCACGTTCATTTAATGATGAAATTCAATTTAAAATCAACGATTGCAACGAGTTTAATCATCAACTCAAATAAATTTGTTGTTTGAGTTGATCAATCTATTTATTTCAAAAATTTAAATAATACAATGAACAAATTTTATCTTGCTGCCATATTACTCTCTCTGAGTAGTCTATTTATGGCATATGCTGAACAAACGCACATAAAAACGCCCGCTACTTACCCAGATGATGAAGCAGTTTGGCATAAATTACCTAAACTAAAGATTCGTGACTACGAATTACATGGACAAAGTCGCTATATCGATCTTCTTATTTCAGCCGATCCTAGCGGACGTGTGACAGACGTAAAAATTATCCAAAGCTCTGGCTTAACTAGTTTAGACGATAAGGTTTTATATGCTGTACATAAGGCATCATTTAAACCCACAAACTCTCCGATACGGGCTAGACAAGACTTTAATTTTGAAGCAGTTAAAAACTCATCTAACCCATCAGCAAGACGTTGTTTCTTTCGTTTTGATAGCGAGGTTTGGCAAGCTCAAACAAAGGGAAAACCAACCAGCTTTCGCTATCTTAAACAACCCTATTTAGCAGTTAATCCAGCACTTTTAAATGGGGAAAAACGGCATATTGATTTCTCTTTTAAATTGTCAAGAAAAGATAAAGTTTCTGATGTTAAATTGATTCACAGCACCCAAATTAACCAAATTGATACTGAGGTTATTTCTGCTTTTATGAATGCTCAAATCACATCAGATAAAAAGTGGTGGCAAATTTTTAAAACGACACATCAAGACTATATCAGTTTCGATCCTAAAGACTGCAACTAAATCCATCCACTAAAAATCAGGTAGATCACACAATATCTACCTCCTTTAGCAATTGTTACAATCAACAAAAAACGCCAAAATTTTTCTTTCATTAATCCTGCGATAAGCGTAATTGGATCACCAATCACAGGGGTCCAACTGAATAGTAAGGACCAAAAACCATATTTTTGATATATTTTTTCCGCTTTGAGCATATTTTTCTCAGAAACAGGAAACCATTTTTTATCTTTGAATTGTTCTATTTTCAGTCCTAAATACCAATTCACACATGAGCCTAATACATTTCCAATGGTTGCGACGATTAGAAGCAAATACACGGAATACTGTGTTTGTACTAGGAGCCCAACCAACACGGCTTCTGACTGTAAAGGTAATAGCGTCGCTGCACCAAATGCAGAAAGAAATAACAGCAAATAAGCCATAACATTAGTTAAAGTTGGGTTTAGGTTTTAAGGTATAAGTCAAGAATGACAATATAAAGGGAATGAGAAAAGCCAACCAAAATGAAAGTTCTGATTTAAAAAATTTCTGCACCAATGTAAGTTGAGCTTTACCCTCTGAAATCGCTTGCCAATCAATTTTGATATGAATAAAACCGTAAAATAAAACAATAAAATAAAGCGAAAGCAAAACGACTAAAATCGTGGTATTCAAAAGACTTTGCTTTAATTTACTTTGAAAAAAGCCAAAGAGCATAGCAAAAACCAAGCCTGAAACACTCACAATGCTCAAAATAATAAACCAAAAGTAATCATATGCAGAGTGATACTGCAAGATGCCACAAAGCATTGCTGTGATTAACATTACACCCAAAGAAATAAGGAAATGCCAAACAAATTTTTGCTTCATACTCCTCCTGATGAATATACGACTAACAGTTTAATCATGCTAAATTTAGCATTTTTTTGGTTTTACGATACTGAAAAATTGCCCCTATTAAAGCAACAATAATCAATGCAATACGTGACCATTGATACCGTTGTGCAATGGGATCGATTACAGCTCGGATCAACTGAACATCCTGCCCCTGCATTTGACCCAGTATATTTTGAATATGCACAATTTCAGCAATATATAAAATCAGACAAGCAACGATACCAACAATGACACTCCAATAAATTTTTGGATTGGTCTCTAATATTTTCGTAAAATTTAAAAAGAAATCTTTCATGACCAAACCTTTCAATTGTGCAAAAATTTACATCTAAAAAAAACCACACAAGGTGGTTTCTTATTTTAACATAAAATGAATTTTACACTTTGATCGAGAGTGCTTTCTGTATCGCTGGTCGAGCAGTTAAACGTTCTACATACTCTTTCACATACGGATAATCATTTAAGTCGATTTGTTGCCATTCATAGCGCAAAACCCACGGTAAGATTGCCATATCGGCGATTGAATATTCGCCTGCAACATATTTTTGTCCGATAAGCTGTTTATTTAAAACACCATATAAACGTTTTGTTTCAGTGACATAACGCTCAATTGCATAGGGTATTTTTTCTTTGGCAAATTTTCCAAAATGATGATTTTGCCCCAACATTGGTCCAAAACCACCCATTTGCCACATCAGCCATTGTTCCACTTCAACACGGTCTTGTTCATTGCTTGGATAATACAAACCTGTTTTACGACCAAGATATTGTAGTATTGCACCTGATTCAAAAACTGAAATAGCTTCGCCATTGGGACCATTTTGATCGACAATCGCTGGAATTTTATTATTTGGGGAAATACGCAGAAAATCAGGTTGAAATTGATCATTTTCTAAAATGTTAATTGGAAAAATCTGATAATCCAATCCCATTTCTTCAAGCGCGATGGTAATTTTATGGCCATTGGGGGTTCCCCAATAATAGAGATCAATCATATTTCGTCCTTCTTCATTTTCACGTATTTTCTGAATTTTATTACGTTAATGGTTTTCTTTTATAACATGAATTCTTCATCATCTGTAGGCAATAGACATAGATTATTTTAATAATCTATTCTTAAATTCAGTTATTCGCTTTTTCTTAACAAGATGATTTCTCAATCTATGACATTTATATTTAAAAATATCTTGATCATTGTGATGCTAAAAATTGCTTGGCTTTTTCTCCGACAAAGCGACGTCCTAAATTATCTCCTGACATCCATTCATCAGGACTAAATAAATCAAATAATCCAACTTTGATCAAAGTTGGAATGGCAAGTATCAGTTCTTGTTCGACTTCTCCTCTTAAACCTTGGTTATATAAATCAATATTGTGCAACATGGTCGCTACAGTTCCTGTTTGCACTTTAGTCCCATCTTTCAAAGTAACCGCTGGGAGAACTTCACCCTCTTGAATAATTTTCTGGTTAATACTCGATAGTTGGTTTGAATTTTGGATTGATGACATCTTTATTCCTCAACATTTAACATATTTTCTTTTCAATAATAAAAAAAGCACCGCTTTAAGCAGTGCTCTTTTCTACAAATGTAACATTACTTTTTCTTTTTAGGTCCAAGTAACATACCCATTTGACGGCCTTCCATTTTTGGTGCTTGTTCAACTACACCTGATTCAGCGACGTCTGCTTCAATTTTTTGTAATTGCGCAAGACCCAACTGTTGGTGAGCCATTTCACGACCACGGAAACGTAGAGTAATTTTGACTTTGTTGCCTTCTTCAAGAAACTTCAGAATAGCACGCAACTTAACATTGTAATCACCAACGTCTGTACCAGGGCGCAACTTAATTTCTTTCACTTGAACTTGATGCTGTTTCTTTTTCGCATCTTTTTGCTTTTGCTTCAGGTCAAATAAATGTTTGTTGAAATCCATGATTTTACAAACAGGTGGCTCTGCATTCGCCACGATCTCAACAAGATCAAGATCAGCTTCTTCAGCAGCACGCAAAGCTTCAGCAAGTGAAACGATGCCTTTTTGCTCTCCATCTGCAGCAACGAGACGCACTTCTTTAGCTTTGATCTCATCATTTAATGCAGGACGATTGCTTTTAGCACCTTGTTGTTGGTTACGGTCAGGCTGTTTAATCTTTCTTACTCCACAATATACCGGCCGCGTTCGGCTACGGCTGCTTTCACTAGGTCAACAAATGCATCTATCGACATAGTACCTAAATTTTTTCCAGAGCGAGTACGGACATTCACAGTACCTTCCTCGACCTCACGATCTCCGAGTACTAATAAGTACGGAATACGCTCTAATGTACGCTCACGAATCTTAAAGCCGATTTTCTCATTTCTCAAGTCTGAAATTGCTCGAATTCCATTTTCTTTGAGTTTTGCGACGACTTGTTCACAAGCTTCCGCTTGAGAATCTGTAATATTCATGACACATGCTTGGATTGGAGCCAACCATGGTGGCATAAAGCCTGCGTAGTGTTCAATTAGTATACCAATAAAACGCTCAAAACTGCCAAGAATTGCACGATGTAACATCACAGGATGGTCACGATCGTTATCTTCTGTTACATATGAAGCGTCTAAACGTAACGGCAAGTTAAAGTCACACTGAATTGTACCGCACTGCCAAATACGACCTAAGCAGTCTTTCAATGAGAATTCAATCTTAGGACCATAAAAAGCACCTTCGCCGGGTTGTTCTTCCCAAGTTAGGTTTGCAGCATCTAGCGCATCTGCTAGAGATTTTTCTGCGACATCCCAAAGTTCATCGGCGCCGACACGTTTTTCAGGACGAGTAGACAACTTCATTTGAACGTCTTCAAAGCCAAAGTCTTTATAAACATCTAATGTGAGTTTAATAAAGTCTGCAACTTCTTTACCAATTTGTTCTGTTGTACAGAAAATATGCGCATCATCTTGGGTAAAACCACGTACACGCATAATGCCATGCAACGAACCTGATGGTTCATTACGGTGACATGAACCGAACTCTGCCAAACGAATTGGAAGATCACGATAAGACTTTAAGCCTTGGTTGAACACTTGCACATGACATGGGCAGTTCATTGGTTTTACAGCATAGTTACGACTTTCTGAATGTGTCGTAAACATATTTTCTGCGTAGTTTGCAGCATGACCAGACTTTTCCCACAGTGTAAAGTCTACAATCTGTGGTGTTTTAATCTCTTGGTAGCCATTATCCTGCTGAACTTTACGCATATATTGTTCAAGCACTTGGTAAATCGTCCAGCCATTAGCATGCCAGAACACCATACCAGGCGCTTCTTCCTGCATATGGAACAAGTCTAAGGCTTTACCAATTTTACGGTGATCACGTTTTTCAGCTTCTTCGATACGCTTAATATAAGCAGCTAATTCTTTTTTATCTGCCCACGCTGTACCGTAAATACGCTGTAATTGTTCATTCTTCGCATCACCACGCCAGTATGCACCAGAGATTTTAGTGAGTTTAAATGATTTTAAGAATTTAGTATTTGGAACGTGTGGACCACGACACATATCTAAATAATCTTGATGATAGTACAAGCCCATTTGAGTTTCTTCAGGCATGTCTGCAATCAAGCGCAATTTATAATCTTCACCACGCGCAGTAAATTCAGCAATGACTTCATCACGAGGCGTCATTTTTTTAATGACATCGTAATCTTGATCGATAAGCTTTTTCATACGCTCTTCGATCGCAGCCATGTCATCTAATGTAAATGGACGAGGCATCCAAATGTCATAGTAGAAACCTTCTTCAATGACAGGACCAATCACCATTTTAGCTTCTGGAAAGAGTTGTTTTACCGCATGACCCACCAAGTGTGCGCAAGAGTGACGAATAATCTCGACACCATCTTGATCTTTTGGAGTGATGATTTGTAATGTTGAATCTTCGGTAATTAAATCACTTGCATCGACTAAGCGATCATTTACTTTCCCTGCAACTGTATTTTTAGCCAGTCCAGGTCCAATACTTTGAGCAACTTCCATAACGGAAACAGCATGATCAAAACTTTTCTGATCGCCATTTGGCAATGTGATAATAGGCATATTTAAAAATCCTTAAGGAGTGATGCCCCGTACAATGGAGCATGTCACCGCGAGATTATGATCGAGGAAGATCCTCAAGATAAAATCGGTGGAACAAAATAAAAAGTGTGTCAAATTTTACACCTTTGCTGAATATTTATAAACCTTTGTCTTCAATTAATCTAAATTTTAGTTTTTGATTTTGTCGAAACAGTCATTTATCATCGCCGCGTGACATTTTATTGACTTTAAAAACATAAAACGAATGGATAACTAAATGAATTCGATAAACTTAACTAAACTTAGTTCAGCAATAATCGTTGGCTTGGCATTAACAGCCTGTGGTGGAGGTTCTAGCAATAACGAACAAACATCAAATGGCAACAACCAAAAACCATCCGAAAAAATTGAGTGTATTGACGGGATTCCAAAAAATCTCAAAACTCAAGGTTCAGGTTTTTATGATGAAGAGTTCTTTGTACTTAATGCCGATTACGATGCACAACACAATGAACAATTTGTGATTTATTCAAATGTTCTCAAAAATGGCGTAATTTATCAAAATAGTACAAATTTACTTAAAAATACACTACCACTCGATGACTACAGTGATTCTATTGATTATATTCTGACACCATCTAAACTTGAAACCACAAATAAAAGTAGGTTAACCAGTTCTGGTATTCCATTAGGCTACATCCTGTCTCAGAATAATGACTCAGCGCAATTTGTCATGTTCACAGATTCATGTAATTTAAGTTCAGATTTCCAAGTTTCAACTCATATAAAACGTGTTGATCTTTCAGGTAAGAAAATTTCAGAGCTTTTTGCTTATACCGTTAACTCAAAAGGTCAAAAAGAATATACATATCTGACCAACAACTTGGTTCATTACATGATTTGGGAAAAACCAGAGATTGGCGAAAAAATTAAAAATAGCCAATTTACTTTTCCTCAAGGTTCATTTATCGGTTTCAATGATCAAGAGATTTACAATGCGCCAGTTATATCATTCAGTGAGGGTCAGAATGAAGATGAAAAAACCTTAGATGATTATATTGCAAGTCATTCTTTGAACACTGGTGAAAGCTGGAAAAAAGATACAATGGGTGGGTTAAACGTACTTTATGCCATCAACTCAACTACTGGAAAATATGTCTATGGTATTGATCCAATCGTAGAGATGAAGGGGAATCTTTATAATACTGAATGGGCGATACCAGGTAACTTTATTCAATATATTAGTGACTACGAAACTGGTCAGGAAGTCAATGAATTATATTTCAATAAAACAGCTATACAAACTATCGCAGATGCGATCAATGCAACGCTTTAACAACTGAAATGCTTATTGAAAAACCGTCATTTCTATGGCGGTTTTTTTATATATTCACTCTCTAAAGTTTTCCCATTTTCTAAAACTTCGATCTAGATAGTAAGTAACCTGAGCAAATTGAGGAATAATGGCTTCACTTTGAGTCGGACGTAAAAATACAAAATCATCAACTTCGATTTGAGTTGTTTTTGGTACATTCACCATTTCTTGATTGGTACTACGCCCATATAGCACATGTGGATGAATCCCTTGAGGATAAACATAGTCAGCCATCCAATAACCCCCATAAACAAATAATGCTTTAGACCGATGTGGAAGCTTATTCAAGATCGTTAAACCCGGTAATTGGGAATATGGCAATACTTTTAGTACAGGTGTTGCAATCCATAGACACGCCTGCAAAACACGCAACCCTTCACTGTCGAAGTCACTTGGTTTAAGCAACATTGAACCAAAAGCAAGATCATTACACACACTCTGTTTTACGTGCAGATAAAATGTGGGACTTCCTCCCCCATTAAAACAAAGATGAGCATGCCAAAGCTGAGGAAATTGCTGTTGAATGATATCTTTGTAGCGTTGGTAAGTTGCTTGTGACTCCTGATACGCCACCTCAACTTTCTTAATGACGGATGGTAGTTTTGTTACATGAGCGTCATACCCCATCAGCCCTGAAAATTTTAAATTGTCAGGATGCTGCTCAATCAACCTGAGTAGTTCAATCATTTGCGCTTTTGAGTCTACACCTCCACGATGCAACCCCACATCTATCTCGATATTGATTTGAAGCTGAATTGCTAAAACTTTCGCCACTTCAAGATATTGTAATAAACGTGCCTTGGTATCTACCAACCATTGAATATTGGCGTGTTCCGATTGAGGATGCTGGGTATAAAACTGCTGTACAAGCCTTACAGGCATCGGCTTTCCCAGTAAAACATCAGCTTCTGAAAAATTTTCCAAAATCGGCAGCAATTGAGGTAAATGGAAAACCATAAAACGTTGTGTGGACAACTTAGCACTTACCGTCTTGAGCAATTCCATAGATGCTAAAGATTTGACCACAAGACGAGGCTGTAAATGGGTTGCGTATTTAAACTTGGTTGTTGCATATTGCAAATTTTGCTCCAAAGCTTGACCATCAATGATCAATTGCGGTAGCGCATCTGCGGATTGTTTTAAATCACGATTTAATTGTTCAAAAAAATGATTCATCGCATATCCTTATATTTTACTATTCATTTGCGGTATACCCACTTGATTCAATCTTATTGATGCATCATTGCGCCAATACCCTGAATTACGCTGTAAAGAATAACTTTTCTAAATACGGATTTAAAAACTTTTGCGTAGGGTCCAACTGAGCCCTTAACTGCATAAAATCATCCCACTTTGGGTATAAGGCTTGGAGCTGTGAAGCCCCCATATTATGCATTTTCCCCCAATGTGGGCGACCTCGATAATGCTGAAAAATCGGTTCAATTTCATCAAATAATTGGTTTGGAGCTTGTTTGTGATATTGATGAACTGAAATTGAAATCGAATCTTGCCGATAAAACGGACTCAACCAAATATCATCGCCTTTGACAAAACGAAACTCTACTGGAAAAAATGTTTGTGCTTTAGCATTTTTTAGCGCGGTTAATACTGCTTCTAAACATTCCATACCAGACTCAATTGGAATCTGATATTCCATCTCATTAAACTTTGTTTCGCGTGGAGTCGGAAAAATTTGACTGGACCAATCGACGAATGTGGTGGGTTTGATAAAGACACCTAATAATTTTTGCAATTTTGGATTCAATGCAGGAAAAGATTTCGT
Organism: Acinetobacter sp. WC-743; assembly: GCF_000335555.1. Classification (NCBI taxonomy): domain Bacteria; kingdom Pseudomonadati; phylum Pseudomonadota; class Gammaproteobacteria; order Moraxellales; family Moraxellaceae; genus Acinetobacter; species Acinetobacter sp. WC-743. Next base: position 30,574 of record NZ_AMFQ01000090.1, read on the forward strand.
CAAACCACAGCATATCGTAAGTAAGGCATCTTCTGATGGCCATGATAATTTTCTCGGTTGAATATCCTCATCTGTGATGTCGAGTGTTTTTAATATCAATTGGTCTGCGTGTGAAAATGCAAAGCACTCAATATGGCGATGTTGCGTTTTCCAAAGATCGATATTTTCAAAAAATTCTTTAACTGAACAAAGTCGCACATGCTCCTTCAACTTATAACGAGGTTTGTTTTGCATGGTGATCTTGGTGAGTATTCCTAAACTTCCTAAAGATACGCGCCCTGCTTCAAAAATATTGGGATTGTCTTGGCGACTACACGTCAGTATATCTCCTGAAGCTGTTAAGAGTTCGAAGGCTTCCACATAAGCAGAAATACAGTGCAAATTCAGACCTGTTCCGTGTGTTCCAGTCGATACTGCCCCTGCCAAGCTTTGTTGATCAATATCCCCCTGTTGGATTAAAGACTGTTGTATTGGTTCTAAATATTGATCCAAATTAAACAAACGTGTTCCTGACCAAATATTGGCTTGTGTTAATGCTGTATTTACGTTCTCTACACCAGAAAAATGATCTAAGGATAATAGTGTCGCATCGGTACAAACCAACGGGGTAAATGAATGACCAGCACCTACCACACGAATTTTATGATGGTTTTGAACAATATTTTTTAATTCATCTATACTACTGGGTTTTAAAATATGTTCTGGTTGAGAATGTTGAAACCCAGACCAATTGTTCCATTTTTGCTGATTCATAATGCTGATCCTTTAGCGTACTGCGGTTTTTACACTGCCATGATTTGTTCTCAGGTCTATTTCGTGTTGTGAAATTTTTGTAGGGCGAGTGACTTGATCAAACTTGCGTTGCGACTCATCAATCATTAATTGGCTTGCAAGATATTGAAACTTGTATTGAATTGCAGCATGTGTCCACTGCCCATATAAGGTGTGCGCGCCTTCATAGGCTTGCTCTTGATACTCTTCTTGTGTGGTAATGTATCCCATATAATCATTGCAGTAAGACACTAGAGCCGTGGTTGAAATCATCTGATGAGTTGTCAGTTGCTTTGCCACTGTTTGAATCAAACGCTGCCCTGCTGTCGTGGTAATCTCTCCCGGACAACACACCAATGCCAATGCACCAATGTGAATAATCTGTAAAGGAATAACACTCGGAACAAGTGGACTGGTCTGAATCGCACCTGCTTTCACTTGTCGATTCATTTCTGCAATAAGAGGATCAACAAAACTCGGGGTGAAATCCAGCGGCTTACCCAATAATTGATTGTCAGGGCTTTCAAGCACAATATCTTTGGGAAATTGAGCGTCATACAATGCTTTATATTTTGCATAATCTGGTGCATTCGGATCTGCTAAACGTTTCTTACGTACTTGCCTTGACAGCAGTGTTAAAATTTTAATGATAGGCTTTGACGCACCTTGACCATCAACGGGTGTTCCGCCCATAAATCCAACACCATGACAAGCAGCACTGGTTCTCATCTTCTCAGACTTTTGACTGAACTCGCTTGGGATTTCAACCTGACTTAAATCAACATAACTCAAAATGGCATCTATACCGCCTTTTAGACACATGCTTCCAATCGCACTTTTATTTTGATTCTCAGAATTTTGAAGATCTATTTTAGTTAAAGCCTTGATGGCTAACTCACTTTGATAGCGCCCATTTTGTTGGGCATATTGATATTCTTTTTCACCTTTGATTCGACTGCGAATTATATTTTGTTTCGGACCATGAAAATGTGGAGATACATCTCCAGCTGTGGCTTGTGCAAATATTGCAACAGGATTTTGCACACCTTGTTGCAATAAATACTCTTCACTCTGTATCGCAGCATATCCTTTGTTATCACCATCATGTGCATTGAGTTGATTACCCAAACATGTAGCATGTACGCCAAATAATGAGATAAATGCAACAAGTTGCTGATCACGATAAAATCCAATTAATTGCATTTCACGATTTAAGGCAAGGTGGGTTTCAGCCTCAGTTCGATGTATCACGTCTGGATTTCGATTATAGGCATCTAATGATCGATTCCATGCGACTGGTGTATCTTGAGGAAATTGACAGGTTTGATAAAAAATTTCTGTTTCTTGTTCCGATTGAATTGCTTGAAGAATACTGGACAAAGCAGCATTGATCACAGCATTTAAATGCTCAGGAACAAAACCCGGCGTCGGCATATTATATAATGCTTCATAGGCACAGCCACCTGGTCCAGAATGGGTATGCGTCGCCATCAATACCAATCGTTGCGGATTAAATTGTTCGTTCAACTTTTCAGTTAAAGCTTTAACTACACCTTCACGCATTGCATAGGTAATACAACCTAAATCCAAACAGCAAAATAATAAGGGTTGTTCTGAGTCTGAACGGCGAATACTGAAACTTCGTGCAAATAAGGCTGTACGTTTTACATAAGCGCGATGTGACCACATGCCATAACCAAACATGGCATAACCTTGTGGTTGGATTTCAATCTCTTGCTTTGCCCAGCCTACCCTAAACATATATGGTATTCCTTTATCTTTTTTATGTGATACATCAGCAGAACCAGATTGAATATTAATCAAAAATATGCGATACCAACTAGGGTAAAAGCAACAACAATATGGGGGGCTAAACGGACTTTATGGGCTCACAACAAAAGGAATCTGCCAATTCGCAATTTTATATTCCGCCTATGATCCTTACCAGTTTGATTCATTATGGGGAACAACAACATTGGCAATATGCAGATTGGTTTAAATTACACAATCTTGATTTGGAACAGATTCGCCAAGGGCAAGGTTTCGTTGCATTTTCGGAACTTTGTGGCGTTATTCAAGATGCACTCAACTGTACTCAACAAAAGCATTTAGGTTTATTGCTGGGTAGCCATGAGGGTCAAATTTCTATTGGTATTTTGGGTTTTGCAATGCAAGCGTGTAAAACTGTTGCAGAAGCACTGGAAACAGCTTTGCAGTACCACCCTATTTCAGGCAGTGTTTTGGATTTGAGTGTTCATTTGAGTCAAGATTATTGTGAAATCGAGCTGATAGAACGCAGTGATTGTGGTCCACTCAAAGCATTTTTTTGCGATGAAGTTTTTGCCAGCATCATGACCTGTTTAAACATGATGTTAGATCGAGATTATGAACTGATTAGCTTAGAACTGAGTTATGATCATTCTGCTTATTCACAAGATTATCAACGTATTTTTCAATGCCCTATACTTTTTAAAAGCGACAGGAATTTAATTCGATTTCCAAATACCCTATTAGCCAAAACACTTAAAAATCATAGTCCAGTCAACTATCAAATTGCGATTCAAATGTGTCAGCAAGCATTAAAGCAATTTAATCAAATCAACCAACACAGCATAGTTCAGGTATTACAACATTTAATTGAGAGCCATTTGCCAGAGCGTTTTGATATGCACCAAGCTGCACAGCATTTCCATTTAAGCGAACGCCACCTAAGACGCTTACTACTCAATGATGGTCTGAGTTTTCAGCACTTAAAGCAACAAGTCTTAGAAAAAAAAGCCAAACAATGGCTTGAAGAAAATCAATCAATCAGCCAAATCAGTTTTAATTTAGGCTTTAGTGAGCTTCGAGAGTTTCGTCGCGCATTCAAGAAATGGACAGGATTTTCTCCAAGTGAGTATAAAAAAACTAAACTCTTAAGTTCAGTTTCTTAGTATTTAAATAGGTAAATATACATACAGTATACACATGTTCCAACAACCAAAAACTTCTTAAAATATTTATTTAATTCATATTTTTGAAAATAAACTTTCAACGCTCAACAGGACAACACTATGTAAACATATTTACATTTTACAAATACTCGACTAAAGCATAAATGAATTTTAATCATCTTATGCCTATCTTTTAAGCATGGACATTAGAACAAATAGAGACGGAGCTCAACATGGTCAGTGCATATGACGAATTACCACGCACACCTGCAAATTTTGTAGCATTATCACCTTTACGTTACTTAGAACGCGCTGCTTATATTTATCCTGATCAGGATGCAATTGTTCATGGTCATCGTCATATTTCATGGCGAGAAACTTATCAACGTTGTCGCCAGTTTGCGCATCAATTAAGAAATTTAGGCATCGAGAAAAATGATACGGTTTCTGTTCTCTTACCGAATATTCCAGCCATGATTGAAGCGCATTTTGCAGTCCCTATGGCTGGAGCTGTATTAAATACCTTGAATACCCGTTTAGATGCCAAAACCATCGCATTTATGCTTGAACATGCTGAAACTAAAGTGCTTTTGGTTGACCCTGAATTTGCGACATTGGCGCAAGAAGCTGTAGGCATGCTGTCTCAGAATATCTATATCATTGATGTTGCTGACGTTGAATATGACAAAAATGACTCTACTTCTCGCATTGGTCAAATCGAATATGAACAGTGGCTTCAAGGGGGTGATACTGATTTTGAATGGCACTTACCTCAAGACGAGTGGGATGCTATTAGCCTAAATTATACTTCTGGAACTACTGGCAACCCGAAAGGCGTGGTCTATCACCATCGTGGGGCTTATATCAATGCTGCGAGTAATATTATTGCCTGTGGAATGGCCCCTCGTTGTAAATATCTTTGGACACTTCCCTTGTTTCACTGTAACGGTTGGTGCTTTGCTTGGACCATCGCAGCAAATGGTGGCACCAATATCTGCTTACGTAAAATTGATCCTGAACTGGTCTATCAACTGATTGATCAATACAAAGTTGATTATTTCTGTGGCGCACCGATTGTTTTGTCAATGTTGATTAACACACCAAAAGATAAGCAAATTAAATTTAAACATCATGTTGAAGTCATGGTGGCTGGTGCTGCACCTCCAGCAGCGATTATTGAGGGTATGCATCATATTGGTGTTCAAGTGAATCATGTTTATGGACTTACAGAAACCTACGGTCCTTCTGCATTATGTGCATCACAAGCCGGATGGAGTGATTTGTCAATTCAAGAGCAAGCTCAATTACATTCACGTCAAGGCGTACCTTATCCTTTGCAAGATGGTATGCGTGTTCTCGATGCTGAAACCATGCAGCCAGTTCCAAATGATGGCAAGACCATGGGGGAAATTATGTTCCGTGGCAACATTGTCATGAAAGGTTATTTAAAAAATACTCAAGCCACTGAAGAAGCATTCAAGGGGGGCTGGTTTCATACGGGCGATTTAGCTGTCTGCCAACCAGATGGTTATGCAAAAATCATGGATCGCTCCAAAGACATCATTATTTCTGGTGGGGAAAATATTTCCTCTTTAGAGGTCGAAGAAATCCTCTATACCCACCCTGCTATTATGACAGCAGCGGTCGTTGCTCAACCTGATCCACGTTGGCAAGAAGTGCCTTGCGCCTTTATTGAGCTTAAGCAAGGCGCAGAAACAACTCCTGAAGAAGTGATTGAGTTCTGCAAACAACATCTGGCACGTTTTAAAGTACCAAAGAGCGTGGTGATTTGTGAGATTCCAAAAACTTCAACAGGAAAATTACAAAAATTTATCTTACGTGACTGGGCAAAAGAACGCGCTGTAGGTGAGTTTCAGTAAGGATTTAAATGTCGTGATTCTCTCTTCATAGAAATCATCTTTGGCTCGTCTAAGCAAAGTGAATGATCTAAAAGAGAGGACACGATAAGCCCTGATGATAGACTAAGCGACTCCGATAGGTTGATGATTTTTTAGTCCCTTGTTTTATACGATAAAATACTAAGCCATGAATAAATTACGTATAGAAATAGAACCCGACTTCGAAACGGCACAACAACTTTATCCGACTGTGCTCGAATTAATTGCAAATTACACCCGCTTTTGTGATGAATTCGGTGATGAAGACTCCGTGGAATATCAAAAACTCAGTGAAAAACTTACACAAATCACCCTTAAAGATATCAACCAATATGATCTCTGGGAGTGGTGGGAAGCCGAAGGAATTGAAAACTTAAGCTTTGATATTTGCCTACCCGAGCCTAAAATCATTAAGGATATTTCAAAACAAGAACTAACTGAAATTGTACAACGTATTAAAAAATCAGATTTTACGACTCAACATAAAAATAATTTTATTCATTCTTTTTATATTCGCACCGTCTTTCCGGGTGGTTATTTCTATAATTTTTTAAAACTCAATTTTAAATATTTTCATCATCGCCTATTTCAGCGTAATAAAGATCAGAATGGTAAATACTTTGAATATTCAACTGAAGAAATTGTAGAACAACTCTGGGCTAAAAAAATCTAAATAATGCTCAACTATTTTAAAAATTCTATGAGTAACTGATGTTACGCACTTGAATGAAATTAAGTAGGTGAAAAAGAAAAAGCTAAATTTACACGACGGAGTCTTACAGCCAAAGTTTAAATTTATGGAATAGCCTTCGGCTCAAGGTACTTTTGTTTTGGCATGAGGAGCAAAGCTCCGCAAGGGCAACCATCTTGCGCAGCGACATCCCCGCTCACCGCAGAACTCGTTCACTATCGTCAAAATATTCAAAGTTTCGCAGAAACTTTACTTATTAGAAGGAGTCCTGCCTCAAGCAATTGCGGATGACGTTTCCGCGTACCCACATTCTTCTAGCTCCAACATTTAATTTTAGAGTTACTGCGTAACATCAGTGAGTAAATGTAATGGCTTGTTCTCATCACAAAATCAGCATAAAACACCGTTTTTTATAAAACTCTTCATCACTTGAATAGTTTAGTTATTTTGTAGCCAACCTTCATCTAATAGCATCTACTTTTACAGTCATTTTATTGGACACAACTTTTTACGATTTTGACTATTTGTATCCATATTTTTCAATGAAAACTGTTTACACTCAATGCACTTACAAGTTTCAAGCTATTTTTCTTTGACTTTACAGTCACAGAGAAATAACCATGAAATACTTGTACGTCACTATAAGATGTTGCACGATGTAGCAGAACAAATATGTGTCATAGAAGACACACATCGTATTTATGAAGATTATAAATCTGGTTTAACCAGTATTGAGGAAACCGATATGCCACAATACAAAGCACCCTTACGTGATATGCACTTCGTTTTGCATGAATTATTAAATGCAGAAGAACATTACGCTAAACTCCCTGCGTTCCAAGAAACCGTAAGCCGTGAATTGATTGATCAGTATTTAGAAGCTGGCGCGGATTTCTGTGAAAACGAACTTTCTCCTTTAAACCAGATCGGTGATCGTGAAGGCTGTAAATGGGATGATGGTGTTGTGACTACACCAACAGGCTTCAAAGCAGCTTATGACAAATATGTAGAACTCGGTTTCCCTTCTCTTTCAGTTCCTGAAGAACATGGTGGTCAAGGCTTACCAGGCTCATTAGCAACAGCTATTTCAGAAATGGTCGGTGCAGCAAACTGGGCGTGGGGCATGTACCCTGGTCTTTCTCATGGTGCAGTTCGTACCATCGAACACCATGGTTCTGCTGAACAAAAAGCAACGTATTTGCCTAAACTGGTTTCAGGTGAATGGACAGGTACAATGTGTCTAACAGAATCTCATGCAGGTTCTGACCTTGGTATCATCCGCTCTAAAGCTGAACCACAAGCAGATGGTAGTTATGCAATTTCTGGCGAGAAAATCTTCATTTCAGCTGGTGAGCATGATATGGCTGAGAACATTGTTCACATTGTTCTTGCTCGTTTACCAGGCGCTCCTAAAGGCACCAAAGGAATTTCATTATTCATCGTACCAAAATTCAATGTCAATGCGGATGGCTCTATTGCAGACCGTAATGGCGTTCGTTGTGGTTCAATTGAACACAAAATGGGTATCCATGGTAATGCCACATGTGTAATCAACTTTGATAATGCGAAAGGCTTCTTGATTGGACCAGAAAATAAAGGTCTACACTGCATGTTCACGTTTATGAACACTGCACGTATCGGTACAGCAGTTCAAGGTTTAACAGCATCTGAATCATCTTTCCAAGGCGCACTTGCCTATGCCAAAGACCGTTTAGCAATGCGTTCACTTTCTGGTCCAAAATCACCAGAGAAAGAAGCAGATCCAATCATCGTTCACCCTGCTGTACGCAACATGCTCATGACGCAAAAAGCATTTGCTGAAGGCGGTCGTGCACTGGTTTACTTCTTGTCTCAATATGCAGATATCGTTGAACAAGGCGTTACTGAAGAAGATCGTAAATTCGCTGACAACATCTTGTCTTTATTAACACCAATTGCAAAAGCATTCTTAACTGAAACAGGTTCAGAATCAGCGAAACATGGTGTGCAAGTCTTTGGTGGTCACGGCTTTATTTCTGAACACGGTATGGAGCAAATTGTACGTGATACACGTATCTCTTGCTTATACGAAGGGACGACTGAAATCCAAGCACTTGATTTGCTAGGTCGTAAAGTATTGGGAACTCAAGGTGCAATGTTGAAAGACTTCACCAAGATTATCCATAAGTTTGCAGAAGCAAACAAAGACAATGCTGATCTAAAAGAATTTGTTGAACCATTGGCTGCTCTGAACAAAGAGTGGGGTGATTTAACCATGCAGATCGGTATGAAAGCTATGCAAAACCCTGATGAAGTGGGTGCTGCAGCAGTAGATTACTTATACTTCTCTGGCTATGTAACACTTGCATTCTTGTGGGCGCGCATGGCGCTTGTTGCTCAACAGAAATTAGCTGAAGGTTCTACCGAAACTGGCTTCTACAACGCAAAAATCAAGACTGCTCGTTTCTACTTCAAAAAGATTCTTCCACGTGTTCGCTCACATGTAGATGTGATTGCAGGTGGCTTAGATCCTTTGATGTCATTAGATGCTGAAGATTTTGCATTCTAAATAGAATGTCGAATTAGACATTTAAAAAACTGTACTCAAGAGTGCAGAAATAGAGAAAGGACGGTCATAGCTTTGACAGTCCTTTTTCTTTATAAATAGACCGTAATTTTACTTAGATCATCTAACAACATTCATCATTGTTGATTAGACTGGTCTGAGTCTACAGATTCAAACAATAAACAGGTGAACGAACATGCCAATTTATAATGCGCCACTTGCAGATATGAAATTCATTCTGAATGACGTTTTCAATGCAGAGCAATTCTGGCAAGCCAATGAAAAGCTTGCACATGTTGATGCAGCAACGGCTGAAGCGATTTTAGAAGAAATGGCTAAATTTGCTCAAAATGTTACGCTTCCGCTCAACCGTACTGGTGACGAAGAAGGCGCACATTATGAAAATGGCAAAGTAACGACACCTGCTGGCTTTAAAGAAGCTTTCCAACAATACGCTGAAGGTGGTTGGATCGGTTTAGGTGCAGATGAAGAATGGGGCGGTCAGGCAATGCCGAAAATGCTGACTGTCCTTGCAGACGAAATGCTATTTGCAACCAACCCTTCTTTCATGCTCTACCCGCTTCTTTCTGTGGGTGCTGGTATGGCGTTAAACAGCTATGCCTCTCAAGAGCAAAAAGAAACCTATTTACCTAAAATTTATTCAGGTGAATGGTCTGGCACCATGTGTCTAACTGAGCCACATGCAGGTACGGATTTAGGGATCATCAAAACTAAAGCTGAACCAAATGAAGATGGTTCGTATAACATTACGGGTACGAAAATCTTTATTACTGGTGGTGACCACGATTTAGCTGAAAATATCATTCACCTTGTTTTAGCAAAAACACCGAATGCTCCAGCAGGTTCACGTGGCATTTCGTTGTTTATCGTACCTAAATTTATTGTCAATGCCGACGGTTCATTGGGTGAACGCAATACAGCTGGTCCTGGTTCAATTGAGCACAAAATGGGAATCAAAGCCTCTGCAACATGTGTCATGAACTTTGACGCTGCCAAAGGTTACTTGGTCGGTAAAGAAAACGAAGGTTTAGCTGCAATGTTCGTGATGATGAATTACGAACGTCTGTCGATGGGTATTCAAGGTCTTGGTGCTTCTGAATACGCTTATCAAAATGCAGCTCAATATGCGACTGATCGTCTGCAAGGTCGTAGCGCAAATGGCGTTCAATCTCCAAACAAACCAGCAGACAGCATCCTTGTTCATGGTGATGTGCGTCGCATGTTATTGAATGCACGTGCCAATAATGAAGCATCTCGTGCCTTTGCTGTATATGTTGGGCAACAACTCGACATTACTAAGTTTTCTACTGATGCCGAAGCGATAGCAAAAGCCAATAATCGAGTTGCACTATTAACCCCAATTGCGAAAGCCTATTTAACTGATACTGCTTTTGATGCAGTAATTGATGCACAAATGGTTTTCGGTGGTCACGGATTCATTCGTGAATGGGGCATGGAACAATGCGTACGTGATTTACGTATTGCTCAGATCTATGAAGGTACAAACGGCGTACAATCACAAGATTTGATCGGTCGTAAAACCATTAAATGCAATGGCGAATTTATTGCCGAATATATCGCAGAAATCCGTGATTTTGCTAATGATTTAGACACAGATCTTAACTTCATCAAAGATGCAACTTTAGACGTAGCAACTGAAGTAGACATGATCACTCAGCACATTTTAGAACGCGCAAAAGAAAATGCAGATTTCGCTAATGCTGCTGCTGTGGACTATCTACACGCTGTAGGCTTGTTAAGCTTTAGCTATATGTTTGCACGCATTGCCAATGCTGCAAAAAATAAAGACGGTCAGTTCTACCAAGATAAATTGGCATTAACGCATTACTTCATTCAACGTGTATTGCCTGATTTACATGCACGTATTGCAAAAATCAAAGCAGGTGCAGAAGTATTAATGAACTTCAGCGAAGATTATTTTACGACACAAGCTTAAGTCCAAAATAAATTGAAACCAGTAATCAAAACGCCCGATTCATCGGGCGTTTTTCATTGATCATTCATTCAAGTAGTTTTGGATCTGGAAATGGTAATTTATCCTGGGACTCGCTAGGCATTGCAACCCATTTACCTTTGTCTTGGTAAAAATCAGATTGTGTTTCATTGGTTGCAGCGCCTAACTTGACTGAAATCGTACATGCAATTTGTTCTGGATGTGTAGAATTTACAGCAGGAATGCATGTACCTAATTTTATTTCTGAAATCATTGCGCCGATTTCTGTTCCCAACAACTCAGCTGTGGCTTGTTTTGCTTCTGCAACTGTAGGGACTTTGATCGTATCAGCACTCGAAAACTGGCTAAATAATAGAATATTGAAACATGCAACTATGCGGGTTATTTTCATCTTTACTATCCGTTGATCATTAAAATTTAATTTAATAAATTATCGACATCACAATCTAACATGACTGAATATTAATGACTTTACACTATTGGTTTATCTTGTATTGAGACGATACAAGAATTTTCACTGATTCCACCATAGTGAAAAGTTTGTTTTATTTTGATTGAATCTATAATGAAAGACGATTTTATCAAATAGCTGATCACGTGAATTTTATTTTCAACTTGTAATCATAGATCCTACTCTTTAAGTTGCTGAAACAAATCCAAGATAAAAACAAAATAAATATAACTTTCATGTGCATGAAATTTGCATGATGTTTAATTCACAATACAACATAGAAATGGAGGAAGTTATGAACAAAGATCCACGTATAGAAAAAATAGAAAACCTCCTCGATAAATTAGGCAATATTGCCGTAGAAGCTTTTCACTATATTGCCCTATTTATCATCGGTTGTATGATTGCATGGTCCGCAGTGCATACCATCATCGAAATTTTGACTGTAAAACAATACGCCAGCATTGATGATATTTTACTCTTATTTATTTACCTAGAATTAGGGGCAATGGTGGGGATTTACTTTAAAACCAATCACATGCCTGTGCGTTTTTTAATTTATATCGCGATTACAGCACTGACTCGATTATTGATTTCAGATATCCAACATGACCATAAAGCGGATATTGATTTGGTGATTATTACAGGTTCAGTTTTAATTTTGGCAATTGCAATCTTGATTGTACGTTATGCATCTTGGACTTATCCCTCTGTGATTCGAGATAAACATAGTGAAAAACCATTGGCACATGGAAAAACGCCACGACCCGAAGATGATGAGTTAGCCTAACATCAAATTTCTTTATCTATATCTGAAATAAAACCTTCTCAGCGTTGTGAAATCAACATCAAATTTGATTCACATCGCCAAAGAAGGCTGCAATCATGTTTAGATTAGTGTGTTCACATTTCATTTCCAAACATAATCCATAGTAAACAGAATTAACGGTCATTCGGCACTTGTAAATAACGTCCACTTTCAAAAATCCAATGCATTCCAACCTGGGGATCAGGTAAACCATAACGACGCCAATCACTAATTAACGTGTAATGCGAGCTTTCAATCTGACCACCCTCTCCATTCACATAACCATAACTATTGCCTGAATACTCTGTTCGTGTTGGAAACTGATGGTTATAAATAATCGTCACACCATTTTGTGGTGGATAATTTGGATAGGGTTGATTTGGATGAGGATAAGGTCGATTTGGATAGCTTGGATAAGATGGATATGGTCGCGGGTATTGTGGACGGACAGGAATTTCCTGCGTCATTTGTCGACCATATTGATCTGTGTATTTGTACGTCGTGGTCGGATATTTCTTTTGAGGGCGTTCAACACTGCGATAGTTGCCCCAATCTTTACCATCTGCCCATGTCGTTGCCGAAACACCTGAAAGCATCCACATCAAGACACTTAAACTGAGTATCTGTTTCATTTCAACCTCCAAAGTTCAGCAGATAGATTATTTTAATACATCATTCCAGAGAAATTATGGATAAATAACAAGCATTATTTATCTTGTTTAATTGTTTATACATCAACTTGGGCAAATTCTGACATCAATCTGATAAAATATGATTTTAATCTGATGAGTGCTGTATTGTGGCTGAACTGAGCTTTGACCGTTTACATCAATTTTTTTGCAAAGTCCCAAGTGTGCAAGAAGCATTTATTGATAGCTATGGTTCAGATGGTAAACAGGCTTGGTGGTTCAAGTTTCAAATTAATATTGACCATCCACTCGCATGGCAAACTGTACAAGAACTGGGTCATGTTTTAAATTACATTTCTAAAAATGAACGACTTCCTACTCAGTTTCTACCTGTTTCACCACCGCCCTATATGAATGGTGAAGCAAAGCAGTTTTTAGCCTGGGTCATTCAATGTAATCATTCAGACTTTTCTCCAGATGTGGTCTGTGATTGGTTAGAAGCACGTTTACCCAAGCCGGTAGATGACCTTGAAAAATGGAAAATAAAGACCGATTTACATGAGTTGGATCAAGTCTCTGATCAGGATTTGGATCAGATTATTCCGCCAAATCCATAATCTGTGTAAAATTCTGAGAACCGAATCTATCTTTTTCGGTTCTTAGATTCGGTTTCAGCTTGCTCACTATCATTATTCAAACTTTTCATCAGACCACTGAGGTTATTATTGAATTGCGCACGCATCTGAATATAGGTTTTAAGCTTTCTCGCTTTAACGGGGTCTTTCGTTGTTCCCTTACCTGTTTGATACGCCTCTAAAGCTTTGCTTTGCGTATCTTCCTCAGATGATCCGTTTTCATAAGCTAAAACCGCCCAACGATAATCCTCAGGCTGATCCATAATACGTGCAAGATTATCCATTGCATTGACTGATCCTAATTCCGCAGCCTGCTTAAAATATTTTTGGGCAAGCACTTCATCGTAATCTTCATTTTCTTCATTGAAATACCAAACACCAAGATAATTTATTGCTTCAGGATCGTTTTGGGCAGCCGCTTTCTTTAAATAATCTAATCCCTTGTGAATATCTTTTTGATCTTCATCATTCACCAATAAATAATCAGATCCAAGCTCGGTTAATGCAACATGATTATTGAGTAAAGCCGCTTTGCTATACAAATCTTGCTTATCTTTATCTGTGTCTTTTTTTAATGCGAGCATCAAATATGCATCACTTGCCCCTTTGGCAGCTTGTTTTTCATAGTGTGCTAAAATTGAATTTTCTAGTTGCTTAATCTCCTTGTCTGATAAATATGAGTCTGAAGCATAATCATCAAGTAATTTGATTTTTGCATTAATATCGCCTTGATTAGAACGTTGCTGAAGCATTTTAAAATAAGCTAAATCACTGTCTTTATAGGCTCTTGCATAGTCTTGTTTAGTCTTTGCCCCCAGTCTTTTTAATATTTTCTCTGGACAATTTTGAATCAGCGCTCCAGCTTTTAATGTGTCTCCTTTTTGGACTGCCTGAAATAACCACTGACACTGTTCATCACTATACCCGTCAGCATCATTATCCAATGCATAAACTAAAGTACGCATTGCACCTGTATCACCTTGTTCAGCAAGTTCTAAAATCTTCGGGCGAATTTTTAATAAATTTTGCTTAATATCGTTAGAAATACCAAAGCCTTCAGCCACTTCTGCTTCTAAATCCAATGATAAATAGGCATCAAAATTTCCACGCTGTGCAGCTTCTAAGCGTAATTTTTTATATAAATGATTATTTTCAGGTAAAAACCGATAATCTGCTGAATTAGAATAATACTTCGCCAGTAAAAAGTAAGCTTCTGCATCTCCTTGATCGGATGCCTGTTGAAGTAATTGAATTGCTTTATCCGTATTGATTAAAACAGTTGGGCTACCTGTTTGCAATATTTTTGCTTGAGTTAATAAAGGATTTTCAGCAAAACTCAATGGTGAAATAATAAGGCTAAATGTAAAAAGGGATTTTAAAAATGAAGTTTGTAAAGTTCTCATAAAAAGCTCAGCTTTGTTATTAAAATATACTCAGCTGAAGATTATGTACCGAAAACCATTCATTTCGGTACATATTTTTTTAAAAGGTGGATAAACCACTCCACTCCATAAATCGGTAAACTCCATATTTCAGTTTCGAATCATCCGCATATTTGCTGTAATCCACACTCATTTGACGACCATTGAGATTTGACCAAGCTGTATTAAAATACTGTTCAGCATCAATAAATACTTGCTGCTGTGGATTGCCTAAGACCCGTAAATCGGTTTCTAAATTATAGTTTTTCAAATTACGTGCGGTAAAATTGGCTGAACCTAAAATCAACTCTGCTGATTGTGCGTTGCGTTTTACAATCATCTTACTATGGCATTGCTCGCCTTGTGTATTACACCAACGGACATCAATACCTTCATTATGTAATTCTGAAGCAACCTGTCGATTTGGAATACCATTTTTCTGACGACCAAAAGCGTCTTTATTGGGGTCGAGTAAAATTCTTAATTTTACCCCACGTTGTTTTGCAGCAATCAATGCTTGAACAATCTTGCGCTCAGATAAATAAAACATCGCTAAGTCAATTTGATCATTGGCTTTTGCAGATGCCAGCATGTTTAAAACTGCCTCATAAATCGCTTTTTCAGTCAGCACTTGCACTTGAGGAGCATTTGGGTTTTCTGGCAATTTCCCAAAAACAATAAACGGTGTATCTGCACCAGATAAATGCGCAACAGCTTGTTCTGATGCCAAAAGATCTGTTGCGATCGCACCATTAACCAACAAAGCGACATTGGAGTGGCGAGAGCTTCCATCATGCGGGTTGGCAGAAGTGACTAGCGTTTTCCAGCCTTCATCCGTATCCACGACTATGGTTTTACGATGATTGGCCTTAAAATTAAATAAGTTTAAATAACTACGTACGGTGATTTTTTCTTTACCAAAAGGATTGTTCAACCATCCTTTTTCAGGATTATTTCCAATATCCTGACAGCACAGATACCAAATCCCAGACCATGCTGGATTCGAAGCTCGTAATGGCGTTAAATTAGTTTCGATGACCTCTATTCCACCCAAGCGTAATTGCCGATATTGTTCAGGTTGAATACCACCATACACCGAATTAATTGGATCAGTAATAAACTTAATTTCCAATGCTGGATTCACAACTTTCTGATTGACTAAAGCTTGCGTCAACTGTTGAGTTAACGCACGTTGCTGAACTTTTGATTCACCCACTTCGCTATTAAACAAAAACATATCTATGACAATGGTGGTTTTTGCTTGTTTAATCAATTGTAAGATTTGATCAAAAATATGCTGATCAAGTTGTTGTTTACCCTGCGCATCAATATAGGTTTCATCAGCAATGAATTTCACATCTGCATGACGCAAAGGTCCGGTAAAATTTAAACCTTTTGGCATTGGTTTATAGGTGTGGTAAATCGCTGATGCGAGATAACCCAAAGCCAACACACTCAAAATAATGCCGAAATAGCGGCGTTTTGACCAATTCAGCTTGCTGTGAATTCTATTAAAGATACGCATAAAAAAGACCTAGACTAATTCAGGGTCTGTACAAGTGATCAATCACTTACGTTCAAGTAAAGATTGATCAATCATGAACAGACCATTAGAGCCTAGGTCGAATTCCTTTATTTTTCAATAACGATTTGGTGAATGAGAATAAATAACTTAGAACTTATAGTCCATTCCAATCACAAAGTTACGTCCAATTTGTGGAATGTTCGCTAAGAAAGAAGTGTGATTATATACTTTCTCATCTAACAGATTGTTTGCTTTAAAGAAAATTTTTGCTTCTTGCTGATTTGACATTGGGTATTTATAAGCCAATCCGACATTCACCATATTATAACCTTTGGTCTCTTGCTCATAAGACGCAAATTTGTCTTGGTTAAATACATGCGAATATTCAGCAGAGCCAGACCAATGATCGTCAAAGTCAGCATTTACACGTGCACCTAAACGCCCTGCTGGAACACGTGGAGCATTTTCATCTTCGATTTTGCCACGAACATAATCACCAAACAAACTGGTGTTATAGACTTCATTCCATTGATATGCAACTTCACCTTCTGTACCGTAGAACTTGGCTTTGTCTTGGCTATATTTAATTAAACGGAAGTTTTCATATTGATCTAGCGTTTTGGCATAAATATAGTTGTCAAACCAATTGTGGTATACATGCACATGATAGCTGAGCTTATCATTGTCAAAATGTAATCCGAGTTCAACGTTGTTTGACTTTTCTTTATTTAGGTTTTCATTGCCCAATTCATATGTATTGGTTGCATAATGTTTACCATCCGCATAAAGCTCTTGCGCCAAAGGTAAACGTTCTTGATGAGAACCAGTTAAAGAGAGCGTGTAATTCGGTGAGAAAGCCCAATTTACAGCACCTGAATATGAGAATGCATTTCCATCGAAATCTTTTTGTTCAGAATCGACATCGACCGTTTGGTGATCAAAACGGGTACCCAATTCAACATGGAAATCACCAATTTGACGGTGTTCTAAGCCAAACAGACTATATTTTTGTGTCTTATTTGGAGCAAGAACAGCTTCTTCTCCAGTAATATCTAGCTTTTGTTGGCTTGCTTGTACACCCCAAACACCGTCCCATGCAGCAACGGGATTATGTACCAATTCGATACGACCTTCATAGCCTTTGCTCTTGAACGTTGTCATTGGCGTACCATCTTCAATTTCATCATGCTTGTAGTCTGTATAACTTGCCTGCGCTCTGAGTTTCTTGAAGCCCGCAAATGGCTCATTTAACTCAGAACGGAAATCATAGCGATCCGTTTTCATATCAATCCATGGACCAGCTTCTGCATGATCATGACCCTCTTCACCATGATCATGTCCAGCATGATCATCGTCATCGCCATCATCATGCGCACCACAATGTAGTGATAAACCATGCAAATGGCATGACTCATACTCATGACTGTGTCCAGGCAAACCATACTGATCTTTACGATTACTATAAGAAATTCCGGCGAAACCACGCTCACCAATCCATGACAAACCGACGTTGACATTATCCGATTCTGAGAAAGTATTGCCTACACGACGTTCTTTCGTTGTATGTGCGTGATCACCATGCTCTTCTGTGACCATATAGTCTGGCGTAATGTAATCATTCGCATCACGTTTTAATCCTTCAACTCGCAAAGCCACATTTGAACCCAGTCCAACGGTAACGCCTGCATGTGCCATTTTTTCATCATTGCCTGTGTTATAACGAAGTCCCACATTCCCTTCATAACCATTTTCAGGCATTGCAGTTGGGATTTTGCTATCAATCACATTGACTAAACCACCGACTGAACCTGCACCATAAAGTAATGTGGACGGTCCACGAACAATTTCTACTTTTTGTGCAAGCTGTGGATCTACAGTGACAGCATGGTCTGGCGATAAACTAGAAACATCCATCGTTTCTGTCGCATTTTGTGTAACTTTTACACGAGCCCCTTCCTGACCTCGAATAACTGGACGGCTCGAACCTGTACCAAATGTATTAGAGTAAACCCCTAACTCATCTTTCAGCGCTTCCCCCAAAGTTGTTCCTGATTGTTGTAATTTTTCACGTGAAACAGTTTCATCTGCAGCACCAAAATCTTGGCTAGAAGGAACCAGTGGATGACCAACAACTGTAATGGTTTCTAATTGTTGTGGATTTTTCTCTGTATTGGTCTGATCTTCTGCCCAAATAGAGGTCGAAATGATCGCTGTTATTGAAAGTGTCAGTACGCTTTTAGAAAAAGACATGAGGTGCTCTCGAAGCTCGATGTTTTGAATTTATGTTATATTATAACATTTCAATATTTTTGCAATAAAAAACATTCTAGCTTTATTATTTTGTTTAGAATCAAATTAAAATCATGTTTGCAATCTTTCAACTCAATGCCGTTTACACTGTCTCATGCTGTTTTAGCGCCACCACTTTCTAAACTTTCAGGTAATCGTTTACCAATTGCCGCACTCGCAATTGGCACAATGACGCCTGATTTATATCGTGTGCTAGTACAAACTGAAATCCATTTAAATCATCAGTTTAAAGGTATAATTTATCCAGATTTGTATGTTGGATTATTATTTTGCCTATTGTGGTACGTACTGTATCGCCCCTTATTGTTTAGGTTTTTGGGGCTTTCTAAGCCACTCAATATCCATTCAGCTTTAAGTTTTTTTAAATTTTTATTCTGGATGATATTGGCGATTATATTAGGCACAGCTACCCATATTATTTGGGATGGTTTAACACATTTAGATTTTAGAACTTTTGCTTTTAACGACTTTTTAGCACAATCTGTCTCAATCTTTGACCATGTGTACCCAATGCATAAAGTCCTACAAATCGGTTGTTCAGTTGTTGCTTTACCATTCTTATTCTGGATGGGGCTACACTATTTTTTTAAATATAGAAGTACCGAACCACTTAACCGCAAAGTATTCATTTTCTGTCTATCTTTATTTGCAATTTCCTTCTTTAGTGGCTGTCTTTATTACATTCATACAGCAAATGAAAGTGGCATAATTCCCAAACAAACAGATCTTTATGTACTGATTGGTTTCTTTATGAAAGTTTTTACTCAAGCTTCCATGATCTGCTTTAGCTTAGGTTGCTGTCTTTTTCTGTATTTAAATCATAAAAAATATTTTGACTCAGTTTAGAGTCTGTTGACACATCACAAATACATGGTTGCATTGTCAATAGACACTAAATACTTTCGTTTAAACTTTGCAGGTTGAGTCAGCAAAATTTTGCACAAATTAGCTTAAATTCATCAGGCAATGTTGTAGTTTTTAGCACAAGTCCTTGTGACTCATCGCCCAAAGAGGCATAATCTCACATTACATTTTTAGGCGATGCGCTGTTTACGTATTCGCTTCCTTAACCCATATAGTTGGATTTCTAACGCTATGATGCGAACTCATTATTGCGGTTCTTTAACCGAAGCTCAAATTGACCAAACTGTAACCCTGTGTGGTTGGGTACATCGTCGTCGTGATCACGGTGGTGTAATTTTCCTTGATATGCGTGATCGTGATGGTCTCGTTCAAGTGGTCATTGATCCTGATACACCAGAAGCATTTTCAACCGCCGATAAAGCACGTTCAGAATATGTATTAAAAATAGTTGGTCGTGTACGTCGTCGTTACGAAGGTACTGAAAATGCCAATATGGTGAGCGGTCAAATTGAAGTTTTAGGTAAAGAAATCGAAGTTCTTGCTGCATCTGAAACCCCACCATTCCCATTGAATGATGAAAATGCCAACATTTCTGAAGAAATTCGTCTGAAATATCGCTTCCTTGATATTCGTCGTCCAGAGATGATTGATCGCTTACGTTTCCGTTCTAAAGTAACAACATTAATTCGTAACTACTTAGACGAACATGGTTTCCTTGATGTTGAAACACCTATTTTAACACGTGCTACTCCAGAAGGTGCACGTGACTATTTAGTGCCAAGCCGTGTTTCAAATGGTAGCTTCTATGCTCTTCCACAATCACCACAATTATTTAAACAATTGTTAATGGTTGGCGGTGTAGATCGTTATTACCAAATCGCTAAGTGTTTCCGTGACGAAGACTTACGTGCAGACCGTCAGCCAGAATTCACTCAAATCGACATCGAAACATCGTTCTTAAACGATGACGATATTATGGATTTGATGGAAGGCATGACTGTGAAGATGTTCAATGAACTTCTTGGCGTGAAATTCGATAAATTCCAGCGTATGACTTATGCAGATGCAATGCGTGACTATGCATCAGATAAACCAGATTTGCGTATTCCTTTGAAACTTGTAGACGTTGCCGACATGATGCAAGACGTTGAGTTCAAAGTGTTTGCAGGTCCAGCTAAAGATCCTAAAGGTCGTATTGTTGCACTACGAGTTCCAGGCGCAGGTTCTTTACCACGCAGCCAAATTGACGAATATACAAAATTTGTTGGTATCTATGGTGCAAAAGGTTTGGCTTATATTAAAGTCAATGAACTTGAAAAAGGTGTTGAAGGGCTACAGTCACCTATCGTTAAATTTATCGAGCCAATCGTACTCGATCTATTAAAACGTGTTGGTGCTGAAAATGGTGATATCGTATTCTTCGGCGCAGATAAAGCCAAAGTCGTAAATGACGCAATGGGTGCGTTACGTATCAAGATCGGACATGACATGAACATGTCGACTTGTGAGTGGGCACCGCTTTGGGTGGTTGACTTCCCAATGTTTGAAGAAACTGATGATGGTAAATGGACCTCTGTTCATCACCCGTTCACACTACCAAAATCAAGTGTTGAAGAGGTGAAAAACAATCCAGGTCAAGCACTTTCAGTCGCTTACGATATGGTACTTAACGGTACTGAAATTGGTGGTGGTTCACTTCGTATCTATACTTTAGAAATGCAAAAAGCGATTTTTGAAGCATTAGGTATTGGTGAAGAAGAAGCTGAAGAGAAATTTAGCTTCTTATTAAATGCATTAAAATTCGGTGCGCCTCCGCATGGTGGTTTAGCATTTGGTCTTGACCGTTTGGTTATGTTGATGACAGGTTCATCTTCGATTCGTGATGTGATTGCATTCCCGAAAACTAAAACAGCTGAATGTCCGCTTACACAAGCACCTGCACCAGTAGAACCAAATCAATTACGTGATCTTGGTATTCGCTTACGTGAAAAAGCTAAAGTTGAAACCAAAGAAGCTTAATTCTTTATTCAGCATGAAAAACCCTGTTTTTTAACAGGGTTTTTTATTTTTAAGTAGCATCTTATTTATTTAGGTTCGAATTGAGATAAATTCTCATAAATGGCATAATGAGCAGGTTAACTTTTAAGGTGAAAACCGATGGCTATGCGTCCTAATGTACTTCGTCATACAATCATTATCATTGTATTTTCAGTGGTTCAATGGGGATTCATGCGTTATATTCTCAATCACCAGTTATTTAACTTAGATACTTATCAACGTATTCTCTATTTCAGTATGAGTAGTTTTATTGCTGGTTTTTTTATTATTTCAGCACTGATCTATTTGGTGTTGAAAGGTAATGCTGATCGCGATTAATTTCTAATCCATGTATAACTTACTTAAAAATTTTTCTCGTTTGCCTTTCTGCATGATTCAGACTATTGCGAGAGGGGTTGGCAGTTTATTATTTATCAGTAACTCCTCAGCAAAACGAATTACAGAAATCAATATACAAGCAGCCTATCCTACGCTTGAAGAACAGCAACGTCAGGCATTGATTAAAGCCAGTTTGAAAAGTCAGTGCATGACCTATGTAGAGTCGATCAAAGTTTGGGGCTCTCCTCCTGAATTTGCCTTAAATCAAATCAAACAAGTACATAATGCTGAAATTTTTCTCAATGCGTTAAAAAATCCCAATGGAACTTTAGGTGTTGTTCCTCATTTTGGGAATTGGGAATTGATGAATGCTTGGGTGAACCAGCACACACATCCTGTCATTATGTATAAACCGAGTAAAAATAAAGATCTAGACCGATTTATGCTAGAGTCTAGACAACAACTCAAAGCAACATTAGTTCCCACAGATGATACGGGTGTACGTGCTTTATTTAAACACTTAAAACAAGGTGGCTTTTCTGCCATACTTCCAGATCATATTCCCAAAGAATCTGGCGGTGTATATTCGGACTTTTTTGGACAAAAGGCTTTTTCATCAACCTTACTGTCTAAACTAGCAGCGAAAACCCAATGTTCTGTGGTTGGACTCACCTGTATTCGTCGTGCAGATTACGCTGGTTTTGATTTGCATTTTACAGCATTGTCTCCAGATATTAATTCCAAGGATTTACAACTTTCTGTAGACACACTCAATAAAGAAATGGAACGGATGATTAATGTTGCACCAGAACAGTATTTATGGGGCTATAAACGTTTCCGTAAATTAGAGGGTGAACGGAATTTGTATAAATAAATGATCTAAAATTCATTAATTTAAATTACTCAATAGACGCCTTATAGATTCTGGTCTGGAGATAGCATATGAAAATCACTAAAATAGTCTTAGCTATGCCAAGCCATAGTAACTTTGCATCTCCTATTCAAAAGAATCTAAAATATCATAATTTTGATATTAAATTTATTAATAGTTCTCCTGAGCATTTGAAACGTATAAAGTTACCATTTTTAAATTCACTTTATAGTTTTTTCCGTAAATTGTTTTTCTCTGACTCTTCATATAAGTTAAAAGCAAAACAGATTATAAAACATAAGACTATTACTCAAAGTATTCAAACACAGCTTATTGACCAAAAAAGCGATTACACCTTAGTTATTCGACCAGATTTATTTGAGTTAGAACACTTACAACTTCTTAAAACTCATACCAGTCAGTTTATTGGTTATCAATGGAATGGATTAGCACGTTTCCCCACAACATTATTATCTATTCCTTACTTTGATCGTTTTTTTGTTTTTGATAATACTGATCTATCTAATGCAGACTATAATAAATACAATTTATTAGGCACTACAAATTTTTATTTTGACATGTATCAACCTCAACCAATTCCACATCAAGGCATTATTGCTTATTTTGTTGGTTTACATTTTGATGAACGAGTTATTTCTCTTGATATTTGTGCTCAAGAATTAATTAAACACGGAATAAAATTGGATTTTAATATTAGATTTTTAAAGAGAGATCCTGATAATCAAGCTCAGTATAAATGCAAAGATATTAAATTAATTAAAAAGAACATCGAATTTGATGACAATTTATATCATATTAATCAGGCAGATATTTTAGTAGACATCGTTAATCCTGTTCACAATGGTTTATCATTTAGAACATTTGAAGCATTATATTATGAAAAAAAATTAATTACGAACAATAAAACTGTCATGGATTACGATTTTTATCACCCCAATAATATCTTAATATGGGATGGAAAAGATTTATCAATGTTAAAAGACTTTCTATCAAAACCACTTGTCTCAATTGATATCAAAATCCGAGAGAAATATGGCTTTAAAAATTGGATCAGAAATTTATTAGATTGCCATCCATACACAGAAATCAATTTACCTCATGCAAACCCCAAATAAAGTGAATAAAAATCATATATTTAAATTCATATACTAGATTTCATGATATTTTCTAATTTATTCTTAATTACTACCAATAATTTGCTAATATAGCAAATATACAAAATTTGAAGAGAATCTATATGTCAAATGATGTCATTAAAATTTTTGTAGGTTGTGATCCTAATAATTGTGACCTTGAACAAATGATGGTTCTTGACTACAGCATTCGAAAAAATACACAGTATCCAGTTGAAATCACTTGGATGCAACTTAGTCATGATCCTGATAGTCCTTGGTTTTCAGACCAAACTCATCATTTAGGTTGGCATACTGAAAAATGGGCTACACCCTTTTCTGGTTTCCGCTGGGCTATTCCTCAATTATGTAATTTTGAAGGTCGTGCTATCTATATGGATGCCGATGTAATTGTTTTAACCGATATAGCTGAATTGTGGAATACACCTTTCAACCAAGATACAATGGTCATTGCAAAAGGTGGAAAAAGCACAGCAAGATTATGTACTTGTGTGTGGAATTGTGAAGTTGCAAAGAAATACTTACCTCCATTGCAACAACTCAAAACAGATCCTGATGGTCATAAAAAATTAATGAAGCTTATCCAAGATAAACCTGAGCTCGTACAAAATTATATAAGCTCATACAATTGTATCGATGGTGAAGAGCTTCCGATAACAGAGATTAAAATACTCCACTATTCAGATATGGGTACCCAATTTAGTCATAAATATTCAATTCCACGTTTAAAATTAAACAACCAAAAGCATTGGTTCGACGGTAAAATTTTTCCTCACCCTCGACAGGACTTGACTGAGTTATTTGATCAATATTATCAAAATGCAATAGATGCTGGTTATTCATTAGAAAACTACAAAGTTCCTGCATATGGTGACTTTAATAAAGCATCACAAATCAATTATCACGGAAATAAGATAACTCGTCCTGAAATTGAAACTCACTGGTTAAATAAATTTTTTGGAAAAATAAAATCAAAGTTTAAAGCACAAAAATTTACATTAGATGAGTAAGCTCTGTAAACCATATCATCTATATTACTACTGAATTAGTATCATGATTTCTCTATTTATATGAACTAATTCAGTAAAAAACACAATCTAATGGATCAAATTTATGAGTAATTTTTTTTCAAATATATTATTAAGAAATTTTTTTAAATATTTGTACAAAATCTCTCATTCAAAATCATTTAATCATAATCGTCGATATTGGCCATATTTTAATGTGGAAAGAAATAAACTAGGTCATTTAGATAAAGTATTTTATAAAAAAAGATTAATTTCTGATAATACAAAATGGCACAAGCCTGTTAATGATACTTGTGTAATTGTTGCAACAGGACCATCAATAAACGAAATTGATGAGGTTTTTTTTAAGAATCAAAAATATGATTATTTTGGGCTAAATGGAGCTATTAGTTTAGCAGATACCAATTTTAAATATTATGTTATTATCGATCATGATTTTATTGAGAATAGATTCAAGCTCGTTACTCAAATATTAATAAATAAAGAATGTATTTTTTTTACAACACCACGGTGCTTAGAACTGATTTTAAGAAAATATCTCAGCAAGGAAATTCAATGCACGCTTAAGATTATAGAAACGATTACAGAAAAAAAACTTGAACGGTTTATGGGACCCAAAATAATTTTAACTCAGCCGTTAAGTAATTCTGACTTAGTTGAAAATAGTCATATTGGTTTCTCTACTGAAATTTTCAATGCTGTATATGATTACTATACTGTTGCTTATGTCGCATTACAGATAGCATATGCTCTAAACTATAAAAGAATATTAATTACTGGTCTTGATATGAGCAATTTTACTCAACCAAGATTTTATGAAACAATTGAAAATAAACAACCCACTCGCTTAGAACAAGATTTTGAAGCAATTTCTCTTGCATTCAAAGCAGCCGCATCCTTTCTGGAAAAAAACAAAGTTCAAGTAATTAATCTATCTCCTAACAGCTCAGTACAAGCCTTTGAGAAAGATAGCTTTCAACATTTCATTTAACTTTAAAAATCAATTAATGAACCTTTAAAATACATTCCTTTATTATAATACTGACATAAATAATTTCGCTCTTTACCGGCAAGTTTAATTAATTTTGGATATTCTTCAGCCGGATAATTTATTGCCATATTAATCAAAATTTTCTCTTTAACCCAACGGTTTTTTACTTGGTAATAAAATGCATTTTCATCACAATCAATCAGAGTAATACTTGGAAAAAAATGTCTTAGTATTTTCTGGCAGGCAACATAAGCAACTAAATATTCCAAATTACTAATTCTTTGAAAAAAATCTTTGCTATTTTTTTCTGTATTTCGAATATTTTGTACATAGCTTTTAGGTGTTTGCTGAATTGCTAAATATAATTCATCATACCAATGTTTAAAGAAAACATTATTTTTAACACTTGCCAATAACCAATTTTCCAATACAGGATAATCAAAATTTGTGGTATTTTTTTTACGATAATAAGAAAAACATTCTGTCTGATTTTTTTGCATCAGTTCAGGAATCCAGTCCAGATTTTCATAAACAATAATACTGGCATCCAACCAAATCCCACCGTGCTGGTATAATAGATCAAATCTGAGTAAATCAGCCTTTTGTTGAGGTGTTGCATCCTTCAATAAGGAGAAATCAATATCGCTGTACTCACTTACATTTTCTGGATTAAGTACATATACATGATAAGACAGGTTTTTTTCTCGAATATTTTGAACACACTTCTCTACAAACTCAGGAAAATTACCTTCCCAATATATCCATATTTTTTTTGGCAGTTCAATAGAGCTAGCAACAGGATTAAAAACCAATTGTCCCGCAAAATTATCAATCTTTTTATTGGTATGTCTAATTTTGTAATAGTACATCATATGAAATTTAGCCAAATAGAATAGTTTTTTAAAAATTTTCATATAAAGACCTAATACTTTAATAAGCACACAATAACAATAACAAGCGCCCTAAACAGCATTCAAAATATCGAATACATTCCAGAACTTAAAACCTTAATTCATTCAAAAATAAAGATGTTTAAAAGCATACAGACGATCACGCCACATCCGCTTTTGTTTTTTTAAGCCATAAGAGCTGTCACGATTTTCCTTCTCTTTCCGAGAAATCCCCTGTGTTGCCACAGTACCCAAAATATCACTATCTAAACCAGCTGGCTTCACCAAGGCTGGCCAAACACCTAAGCCTTTGCCATTTTTACTCAGCCATGTTTGGAAAAAAATATCTACTGGCATGGTCATCGTTTTACCAGAAACGACGAATGCTTCAGCACCTTTTCTTGACCATATTAAACCTAATCCGCGAATCGGGAAATAATAAGCATGCCATAGTGAAAAATCATCTATTTTTACGATATCTTTTGCAAACTTTTTCTTCTTGGCAGCCAAATTTATCAGATACCAATCTAGATCCTGATGCTGATCTAAATATGACAAAATTTGCTCTACAGATGTTTTAAAGTCAGTGGTGATTTTCATATCATCTTCTAAAACCACCAAATAATCTGCATCAGTTTGTAAAAACTTTTCGGCACAACCATAATGGCTGAGATAACAACCTAATTCAGAATTCAGCAGTCGACGCCCTAAAGTTTGTTGAGTTGCAACATCATCATAATTTTCAAATGAAGCTAAATCCTGCCCTCGACCATCATAGGCAGAAAATCGTTGGAACGACCAATCAACTGCTTGTAACTGTTCCGTTGCTCGTTGAAGTCGCTCATCACTGCCATCAAGATTAATAAGATATGTTTCAACTTTCATGAAAAACTTCCAATGATAAAACGTCCTTTGAGATGACAGACTGAGGTAGATAATCACTAAACTTAGCGATCATTGCATTTTTGACTTGGACTGCATCTTGTGGAGTCAACTGATCCAAACTTTGAATACAGCCATATTTAATCTGATCTTGATTTAGAGCTTGTATAAACACATTTAAACTTTCAGCATTTTTTAAATAGGCTAAAGCTAAATCTGGCTTTAACACTGCTTCACCTTTTTGAATTTTTAAATGATTCATCAACGAAATTGGATTCAATTGCTCAACACTACGAAATTTATATTTAATTTGTGTTTCTAATAAGGTTGGGTGATTCAATAAATATTCGCTTAAAATTTTACGATCTACACAATGCGGATAATGATGGATTTCAAAAAATTCTTTAAACCCTAAGATATCAGCACCCAACATCTGCGCAATGACATGTCCAGGTTGAATGGGTTTGTTAAAATTTCGATTTAAAAATTGACGATATTTGAGTTTAGTCTTGTAACTAAAACAACTTTTCCAATGCCCATAGGTCACGATTTTGTCTTGTTCAAGAAAATCTTCAACCTGAGCCGATGCATTAAAAAAGAAATCATCATTTAAATAGATAAAATAGTCTGACAAGCCTTGAATATTCCACAACATACTTTCTATAGAGCGGGTATTAAAAGTCGGTAGAAATTGTTCAAAGCCTGCAAAAATTTCTCGATGATCAACCACTCGGATTTTATTTGTATCACAAAGACCTTGTACGACAAATTCATTTAAAAACTCAGGTTGCTGACCATCCGTAACAATCAAAATATGACGGCAAAAAGGAACATATTTCAATATAGATGCAATGTTGTAATAGATTTCATCATTACTGGCAAAACGGGTTTCACTGACAGCATCACTGGCATCATTGCCTGTCAGGTACAAATGACGTTTACGTTTTAACTCAACATCATTGCCATCGACCCAAGCAATCACGATATCAAGGTTCTGCATCTATCTTGTTCTCAAATTTTATCAAATAATATGAATGACATTATTGCCAAGCGTCTTTAATCCAGTCTGAAGGCAATACATAACGATACCATTTACCACCGCCACCCGTGACTGCATCAGGTGGATTAATTTCACCATGAAAAATAATGATTTTGGCATCTTGTGGTTTTACTGGTGGCTTAAAATAGGCCAAAGGCAGCTTTTGTAAACAATGATATTTATAACTCTTACACCAATCTTTTGGCCAATAGCTGAGCTTTTTCTGCTGATCGACATACCACGACAAATATTCTTGTTCATTTCTAAACTTATGGCTAATTTCTTTAAAGTTTTCTCGAAAGTAAGGCAAAATGTCTGGAAAAGAACCCAATTTAAAACGGTACACAGAACTATTTCCTGTGACTCGCCAAGGGCGTTTCCAATCATGAATAATTAAGAACTCACCCGGATAAGTAAAGAAATCATCAATATTATCAACAATCACCACATCAAGATCTAAGAACAGTAAATTCCCTTTTAAACCATATAAGTCAGGTTCAAAAGTCGATAATTTGTTCCAGCCACGTTCTGGGCTTCCTTCAGGCAATGCTAATGGTGGAATTGGAAAACATTGAATGTCGGCGTTGATACCTTCTGTACGGTCAGTCAAACAGACCATTTTAAAATCAATGGTGGTATGTCTTTTGACCATGTTATACAGTCGATTGACATAGTCTGCACCATACTTGGTTCCCCATTTCATACACAAAACAATATTTTGTTCTGATTCAACTAAATTATTTGACTGTAAATTTGATTCATTAACCTGCATGCATCAATCTTCCACCTGAGCAATCTCTATATCATACCATTACCATAGCCAAGTTACTGTATTCGATTGCATATGCTGAACAATTTGTTTCATCAGAATATGCTATGATGCTCAAGTCATTTATACGTATGATGTTTATTTCATTATTCCAGTTTTTTGAGAATGGGATGCTTTAAACAATTCGTTAAAATGCCGAATACAACTTTTGCAAGCACATTTTCTATATTAGGTTTTTATGAAAATAGCAGTCGCTGGAACAGGTTACGTTGGCTTATCCAATTCAATGATATTTGCACAACATCATGAAGTTGTTGCTGTTGATATTTTAGAATCTAAAGTTAACATGCTCAACAATCAAATATCGCCTATCCAAGATGCTGATATTTCATTATTTTTAAAAGAAAAAACACTGAATTTCACAGCGACCACAGATTATAAAACAGCTTATCAAAATGCTGATTTTGTGATCATCGCAACCCCAACAGATTACGACACCAAAACCAATTATTTTAATACGCAAAGTGTGGAAAGTGTGGTTCAGCAAGTCTTAACAGTTAATCCGCATGCTGTAATGGTGATCAAATCTACTGTCCCAGTGGGCTTTACCAAAAGTTTAAAAGAAAAATTTCATACTGAGAATCTCGTTTTCTCACCTGAATTTTTACGTGAAGGCAAAGCACTACATGACAATTTATACCCATCCCGAATTATTGTGGGTGAAAAGTCTGAGCGTGCACAGCAATTTGCTGATTTACTGATCGAAGGCGCAATTAAAAAAGATAGTCCAGTTTTATTTACTGACTCTACTGAGGCAGAAGCCATCAAACTATTTGCCAACACTTACTTGGCGATGCGTGTTGCTTACTTCAATGAACTTGATACTTATGCGCAAATTTTTGGTTTAGATACTCAACAAATTATTGAGGGTGTTTGTCTGGACCAACGCATCGGGAATCATTATAACAACCCATCTTTTGGTTATGGCGGATATTGTCTCCCTAAGGATACCAAGCAACTTCTAGCAAATTATCATCATGTGCCGAGCAATTTGATTCAGGCCATTGTTGATTCAAATAGTACACGTAAAGACTTCATTGCTGACTCGATCATTGCACGCAACCCGAATACGGTCGGAATTTATCGTTTAGTTATGAAAAGTGGTTCAGACAACTTTAGGGCTTCAGCAATTCAAGGCGTGATGAAACGTATCAAGGCAAAAGGAATTGAAGTGATTGTCTATGAACCAACTTTACAAGATGATGATTTCTTTAAATCAAAAGTGGTCAATGATTTAGCGCAATTTAAACAGCAAAGTGATGTAATTATTGCCAATCGTATTTCAAGCGATCTCAGTGATGTACTCGACAAAGTTTATACACGAGATATTTTCGGAGCAGATGAATGAAAGTTCTCGTTACAGGGGCAGCAGGATTTATTGGTTTCAATGTTGCAAAAAAACTATTAGAACGTGGTGATGATGTTGTTGGGTTTGACAATGTCAATGATTACTATGATCCTGCATTGAAAGAAGCCAGATTAGACGTTTTAAAAAATACAGCAGAACACGCTCAAGGTTCTTTCATTTTTATTCGTGCCAACCTTGCAGATAAAACTATTGTTGACCAATGCTTCCAAGATCATTCATTTGATCGAGTGATTCATTTAGCAGCTCAGGCAGGTGTACGCTACTCTCTAGAAAACCCGTCTAGTTATGTAGAGAGTAATCTTATTGGCTTCACCAATATTCTTGAAGCATGTCGCTATGCCAAAACGCCACATCTGACTTATGCCAGCACCAGTAGTGTTTATGGTGCCAATACCACCATGCCATTTAGTGAAAAACATGGTGTCAATCACCCTGTTCAGTTCTATGCGGCAACCAAACGTGCCAATGAACTCATGGCGCACAGTTATAGCCATTTATTTAATTTACCCACGACAGGACTGCGCTTCTTCACAGTATACGGTCCTTGGGGACGTCCAGACATGGCACTATTTAAATTCACTAAAAATATTATTGAAGGTCGCTCTATTCCTGTCTTCAATCATGGCAATCACACCCGCGACTTTACTTTTATCTCAGATATTGTCGAAGGTATTATTCGTTCAAGTGATCAAATTGCACAGCCTAATCCAAATTGGGACAGCAAAAATCCAGATCCATCGACCAGCTATGCACCATTCCGTATTTTTAATATCGGCAATAATAATCCAGTCAAATTGATCGAATATATTCATGCGATTGAAAAGGCTGTCGGTCAAGACGCTATTTTAGAATTATTACCCTTACAGCCAGGTGATGTTCCAGATACCTTTGCTGATAGTAGTGCCTTGGAAAATATGGTGGGTTATAAACCATCAGTTTCTGTAGATGAAGGTGTAAAACAGTTTGTTGATTGGTACCGAGAATTTTATAAAGTCTAATCTCATACTATTTATTTTAGACCGATCTTAATACATTGATTTAAAAATAAAAAAAGGATTCCAAATGGAATCCTTTTTAGCATTGAATGGCTTATTTTACATAAGTCAGCCAATGTGCATATTTTGGATCTTTACCTTGAACAGCATCAAAGAATGCTTTTTGAATCTTCTCAGTAATCGGACCACGCGCACCTGAACCAATTTGACGGTCGTCATATTCACGGATCGGCGTCACTTCAGCAGCAGTCCCGGTAAAGAATGCTTCATCACCAATATAGAATTCATCACGAGTAATACGGCGTTCAACGACATCAATACCAAGATCTTTAGCAATGGTAATAATCGTTTGACGGGTAATACCATCCAAAGCACCGCCTGCGATATCTGGTGTATGTAAAACACCATCTTTCACCAAGAATACGTTTTCACCAGAACCCTGACATACATAACCTTGAGGATCCATCAACATCGCTTCGTCATAACCAGAATGTGCCACTTCTTGGTGAGCAAGAATTGACAATGTATAGTTACCTGATGCTTTTGCTTTACACATCGTCACGTTTGGATGATGATGGGTAAATGATGAGGTTTTAACACGAATACCCTTCGCCATTGCCTCATCACCAAGATATGCACCCCAGCTCCACGCAGCTACTGTTGCATGAATGGTATTATCTGTTGCAGCGATACCTAATTTTTCCGAACCAATGAAAATAATTGGGCGTAAATAGCATGATGCCAATTTATTTTCACGAACCACATCAATCTGAGCTTGCTCAAGCGTTGCTTGATCAAATGGAACTTTCATTTGATAAATTTTTGCAGAATTTAACAAACGTTTTGTGTGATCTTGGAGACGGAAAATCGCGGTACCATTTGGTGTTTCATAAGCACGGACACCCTCGAACACACCCATACTATAATGTAAAGTATGTGTTAAGACGTGAATTTTAGCCTCACGCCATTCAACCATTTGTCCATCTTGCCAAATAAAACCATCACGATCAGCCAAATTCATGGCGCACACTCCAAATTTTTACACAATTATTCACTTTCCAAAGCGAAAGTCGCTGTTGGATCAATTAATCTTTGCCATAACTTGCAAACGACCTCTCGGGTATCGTGCCAATCCGCAGCACTTACTTGCATATTATGATTTGCAAGTGCTAAACGGTGGCTCTCGGCGCGTTCACTGAGATAAGCTTGAATCAATGCGGATACATCGTCGCTGGATAAGCAACCTGCCTTTGCGGCATCTTCAAGGATTCGTACGTTGTCGGAATAATGGGCGAGATCAGGATTCGTCCCACTCCAGGCTAATACGACATACTGTGCCATAAATTCGATGTCAACGATACCACCTGCGTCCTGTTTTAAGTGAAAAATTCCATCTTTTTTCTGATCTTTTGATGAGCCAAGATGATCTTTCATTTTTTGGCGCATATTAAGCACTTCTTGGCGAACCGTTTCTTCTTGTCTTGGCAAGGTAAGAATCTTGCAACGCAATTCCTCAAACTTGGCTCTCAATGTTGGCTCACCCGCGATAGAGCGTGCTCGAACAATGGCTTGATGCTCCCATAACCATGCACTTTTCAGTTGATACTGTTCAAATGCCTTTAAGCTGGTCACCAAAAGTCCTGCTTCACCTGAAGGACGCAAACGCGTATCCACTTCATAAACACGACCATCTAAGGTCTGCGTTGTCATCAATGACATAAACTTCTGAGCAACACGCATCGCAAATTCAAAGCCACTAATGGCTTTTTGACCATCTGTATCTGCTTGTTCATCCATATAATGAATAAACACCAAATCCAAGTCTGAACCATAACCGAGCTCAATTCCCCCGACCTTACCATAACCAATCACACAATATGCCATATGTTCCAAAGAACAACGCTGCCCTTCTGCATCTATTGGATATCCATGACGTTTCGCCACTGTTTGATAGGCTAAATTTAATGTTGCAATAACTGAAACTTCCGCAATATCCGTTAAAGCATCAGACACTTTCATCAACGGACTTTCAGCCAATACGTCACTTGCAGCCACTGTCAGTACATTGGACTTTTTAAACAGACGCAGAACTCGCATTTGATCTTCAACTTGATCAATTTCAATGCGCAGTAATTGTTGACGTAAAGAATCCTCCAAATAATGTCTTGGTGGAAGCTCAAAATCCATCGAAAGAAACTCATCTAAAAGCACTGGATAATGCGTTAATTCCTCACAAATCCATGGACTTACTGTCGCCATTTTAACCAACCGCTGCAATGCACCTTTACTTTCGATCAGCATAACCAAATACACCGTACGGCGCATGACAGACTCGACCAATGGCATTAAACGCATCAACGCAACTTGCGGGCTATTCGACTGTAAAATTGCTTCAACCAAATGTGGCCAAAACTCTTTTAGACGTTGAACGGCTTTTGCAGGTAATTTTTTGATGGCATGACCATACCAAAACTCATGAATTAAGTTTTTAGCATCATCATCTAAAATTTCATTGAGCTGACTCTCAAGCTGACTATAGCTTTCAATAGGTGACTCAAGCCCTTTTTCTTTAATCAGATGCTCAAATTGGAACGTCACCTTTTCTCGTTTTTGATTTAAAAAATCAATAAAATTATTCCAATCAGTAAAGCCCAATGTATCAATCAGCCGTTGACGTAACTCAGGCTCAGTCGGCAAAGATTGAGTTTGTTGATCATTCAGTGCTTGAATCGCATGTTCAACGCGACGTAAAAATAAATAGGCATCTTCAAGGTCAACAACAGATTGTGAATCGAGTAATCCAACCTCACCTAAATGCTGAAGACTGACGAGACATTGGCGATCTTGCAGCTCTAATTTAGCGCCACCATAAATCAATTGAAAAACTTGGACAATAAATTCAACTTCACGAATCCCACCTGCACCTAACTTAATATCATCAGCAATATTGCGACGTGCCACTTCACGCTCAATCATGGCTTTCATTTCACGCATGGCTTCAAATGCGGTGTAATCAACATATTTACGAAATACAAATGGGCGCGTCATATCCAATAGACTATCACCCTCATGTCCCCCCGTAATAATACGTGCCTTAATCCATGCATAGCGTTCCCATTCGCGTCCATGCTGACTGAGATATTTTTCTAATGCCACATGACTAATCGCGAGGGCTGAACCATCCCCCCAAGGACGTAAACGCATATCTACACGAAAAACAAAACCATCCGCAGTAATATGATCCAGCAAATAAATCAGCTTCTGTCCCCACAAAATACAGAACTGCTGTACATCAATACATTTGCGTCCATTGGTTTCACCTTGTTCATCAAAAGCAAAAATCAGGTCGATATCACTTGATAAATTAAGCTCTTGTGCGCCAAGCTTCCCCATACCAATCACGATCAGATCTTGAATCTTACCGTTATACCCGACTGGCTCACCATGTTTAGCAATGAGTGGAACCCGCGCAAAATCTTTGGCTGCAACGATACAAATATCTGCAAAATCCGAAAGTTCACGGGTCAATGTCACTACATCGGTGAGTTGATTGGCATCCTGCCAAATCCAACGGAACATCAAACGTGCACGAAGTATCCTTAACACGCGCATCCATGTAATTTCATCTTGAATAGCTGCTAAATTATCATCAACAAGTTGTTGAATTTGCGGGGTACTGAGCGGTACTTGAAATTGATCAATTGCATAATCATGTTCTAATACACTTTGATGTAGACTTAATACTTGTTCTGCATACTGACTGGCATGTAAGGTTTTTTGCAATTGCTCAGCATTCATTAGAAAAGCCTGTACTGATGTTTTATATGATTATTTATAGCAGTTTGCTTGACTGTTAGGGAATCTTTTATCGTTGTATAAAAAAGCACAGATTAAAAAAACATCAAAAAACACACATCCATCACTTTAAAATTTTATCGCAGACGTTGAAGATTAGAAAATTTTTACTTTATCTGATTTTAGGTCTGTATCTAGCAAAGACTGATGGGCATTTTTTGCCGCAGGGAGGGCAACGACAAAGGTTGTTCCCTCACCTTTTTGAGAGCTAACTGATATTTGCCCATGATTTAAGTCAACAAATCTCTTGCACAATACCAATCCTAATCCTGTACCTTGTTCACCAATCGTACCTTTTATACTGGCTTTAAGTTGTGGTTCAAAAACCTGTTCAATCTGTGCCTGAGTCATCCCCAAACCAGTATCATGAATAATGATTTCAATACGATTTCCCACAGGTTGAGCGGAAATCGTCACTTTGCCTAAACCATCAGTTTGAGTAAATTTTAAAGCATTGGACACTAAGTTTTGAATAATGGAGGTTACCATATTCATATCTGCAAAAACCGTTAGATCATCAGCAACATTTTCAATCAATTGAATATTTTTATTGACTGCTAAGGGTTGCAGTACATCATAAACAATTTTGGTGGTCTGTTTGAGCTTAAAATTAATCGGGTGATAGACAAAACGACCTCCTTCTGACATCGCCCAATTGAGTAAATTTTCAAGTAAAGCATATGTGGACTGCAAAGTATCATGCAAATATTGTGCAATACTATGAATATTCTCTTCATCCAAGGTTTCTCGCTCATTGGCTAAAACATCTGAAAAACCAATCAATCCATGAAATGGTGCACGTAAATCATGGGCAATCACCTGAAAAAACTTTGTTTTACTGAAATTTAGAGCACGTTCTTGTTCATAAAGCTCATAATAGTCTTGAGACTCCGACTTGCGCTGCAATATCGTCACAAGGTCATCACTCAACTCTTCTAATAATAGTTTTTGTTTAGCCGAGAAATTCTCGGACTGATGATCATAAAAATAGACATGCGCGATGGACTCGCTGTCTTGAAGTCTAAAGTCATAAGCGATAAGTCGTGTATGGCTAAGACCGATCTCCGTGATATAATCTGAACATTCTGGATAACTTGGGTGTGTACCCTCAACAATTAACGTATTTTGAAAATCTGGTAAAAGATTAGGCTTTGGAGAAAGATAAGCGGCAACAAAGTCACATTCACTATTAGCAACCCATGCATAAGGTTCATTGTGAAAGCTAAAAAAGGCATTTTCGACATTCAAAATAGCACGGACAATTTTCAGATAGCGCTCAATTTTATTGTCTGGCGTATAAGCTCCTAAAATGAGCGACAATCGACATGCACTGAGTTGCTCAGTTTGATGAGAGTCTAAGAATTCTATTTTCATGTTTACCTCATTTTCACTTTCAGTTCACACGTTATTGATTAAACTCACCCATTTCTAATATTAATTTCTTTTAAATAGATAAAAACTTAATTCGAAAAATAAAAAAATAGCATCAAAGACGTCGCTGTACATTTACAAATGTTCACATAAAACACTATAGCAGTAATACTTTTAATTAAAATAGAAAAGTTAAAAATTTCAAAAAAAATCATATTTTTGTAATCAAACAACGTCTATCAAATCACAATAGTATTTAATTCTGTGAACTGAAAAAATACCCAAGCCATTTGTATTCGCTTGGGTTCTGTTGAATAGAGAATGATTCTATAGATGGGCAAGGAGAGCGTGTAAACCGATATGCCATCACTGAAAGTAGATTTTTGAATGACATGATTTTATATAAACATCGTGTCAATAAAAGCAGCAAAACAATTATTTTTTATTTAAATATTTATAGTTAATTACCGCTCCAAAACACATGTATTACTGCTAATAGCCATCCAGTAAAACATATTTCTTGAGTCATTTATTTCTTTATCCAGGGAAAACACCACGCTCTTTACGCGCTTTTAAAATACGTTCGCACGCCAAGATATAAGCCGCTGTACGTAAGGTACATGTATTGTTGTTTGCCGTATTCCAAACATCCTCAATTGCTTGAACCATGAGTTTGTCTAAACGCTCATTAATTTCTTCTTCGCTCCAAAAATAACTTGCCATATCTTGTACCCATTCGAAGTAACTTACAGTCACCCCACCCGCATTACAGACTACATCAGGAACGACAACAATACCTCGTTCAACCAATATATCTTCTGCCTTTGGATAAGTTGGACCATTTGCCCCCTCTAAAATCAGTTGAGCTTGAATATTCTGAGCACGATCAATGGTGATTTGCCCCTCTAAAGCCGCAGGAATCATGATATCAACTTCTGCTGACCAAAATTCTTCATCAGCAATGAGCTGTGCACCAGTAAAACCACCGACACCTTCATTCACAGTGACATAATCACGTAATGCCTCAAGATCAATACCGTTTTTATTGAAAATAGTCCCTGTGTGGTCTTGAATGTGAGTAACTTTTGCATTTGATTCCACAAATAAAAAACCAGCTTCACTCCCTACATTACCAAAACCTTGAATAGCAACTTTAGCTCCTTTAAGGGAGAGCTTAATTTTCTTCGCAACTTCGCGACCTGTAACAAATACTCCACGACCAGTTGCCTTTACACGACCTAATGAACCACCCAAGTGGATAGGTTTACCAGTGACCACACCAGTAACTGTATATCCCTGACCTGATGAATAGGTGTCCATAATTCACCCCATTACGTGTTGATTTGTTCCAACATCTGGTGCAGGAATATCCTTTTGAGGACCGATAATATGACTGATTTCACTGGTATAGCGACGAGTTAAACGCTCTAATTCTCGAGCCGATAATTTACGTGGATCGACACGGACACCCCCTTTTGCACCTCCAAATGGTAGGTTCAATACCGCTGTTTTGATCGTCATCCATGCTGAAAGCGCCATAACCTCATTCAGATTGACATCTTGGTGATAGCGGATACCACCTTTACCAGGACCACGTGATAAATTGTGTTGTACACGATAACCTTCAAAATGTTGAATTGAACCATCATCCATGACAATCGGTACATCTACGATAAGAACTCTTTTGGGTCTTTTTAATATCTCAATATGTTGTTTTAGATGCTCTAAATAGGGAGATACGCGTTCAATTTGTTCAAGAAAAGTTAACCAAGCTGCATCATTTGCTTGGATATAAGAGAGTTTTGTCATATTGAATATCCAACTGATATTTGTTCTGCTCTATCACGTTATTAATAATGTCTAAGTAAATACACAAATTTCTCAAAGATATTTACTTAACTTTTAATCAATTAAACTAGGTTAATTTTTTTGTTTATGAAAGCAATTTTCGGAAAAAGTGATACGAAAAAAAGGAATAGTGCGAGTATTTTAATTCGTTTGTAGGACGATATTTCGAAGGTTTAAATAACAACATCAAATAAATTCTATCGAGAAAAATGAAGTGGATAATTATCAAAGAATTTCAAGTGCTTTAGGACTTATTCACCCCATTACACTTGAGACAGGTCTGAATGCAGAAGTTTGGGATCAAAATGGTAAAAGGTATATTGATTTTATTGGTGGGATTGGTGTCCTAAATTTTGGGCATTGTCATCCAAAAATTGTCAAAGCGATCCAGCACCAAGCCCGAAAACTTACTCATTATGCTTTTAATGCTGCACATCATCAGCCTTATGTACAGTTCATGGAACAACTCACTGATTTTATTCCAGTTGAATATCCAATTGTAGGAATGCTCACCAATAGCGGTGCCGAAGCAACCGAAAATGCATTAAAAGTAGCTCGTACAGTTACGGGAAGATCCGGTGTCATCGCTTTCGATGGTGGCTTCCATGGTCGCACCTTAGCTGCTGTGAATTTAAACGGCAAAGTAGCACCTTATAAAGATGGGCTCGGTGCTTTACCCGGTCCTGTTTATCATCTTCCATATCCGAGCAAAGACAACGATATAACTTCCGAGGAAGCAAAAAAAGCTTTGGCTCGATTGTTCCAAGTCGAAGTGGATATAAAAAATATCTCGGCAATTATATTTGAACCGGTCTTAGGTGAAGGAGGCTTTCACATCATGAATGCTGATTTTGCTCATTTTTTACAAGAATTCTGTCAAAAAAATGGCATTTTAATCATTCTGGATGAAATTCAATCTGGTTTTGGTCGTACAGGTGAAGCTTTTGCTTTTAAAAAGTTAGGGATTGAACCTGATTTACTGTTACTCGGAAAAAGTATTGCAGGTGGCATACCTTTAGGCGCTTTAATTGGTCGAGCAGAATACATGAATCATCCACATAAAGGGGCTTTAGGTGGAACATATTCAGGTAATCCGATTGCTTGTGCAGCAGGTTTAGCCACACTCGACATCATGCGATCTCAAATTTACCAAGACAATATTCAACATTATATTGAGACAATTGAAGCTTATTATTCAAAGTGGAAACAACAGAATTTAACACCTTGGTTGGGACGTTTAACCGGTATTGGCGCGATGCGTGGTATTGAACTTTACCACCCCCAATATGGTGCAGGTACACATGTATTAGCAAACATTCTGACTCAGGCTAGAAATAAAGGTCTATTACTCATGTCAAGTGGACAAGAGAAAAATATTATTCGTCTATTAACCCCATTGACGATAGAACCTAAAGTATTAAAAGAAGGTCTGAATATATTGGAACAAATTTTGGCAGAAACTGCTCATCAAGAAATGATGACAAGTGTTTAAAAAGGAAGATAGTCATGACTAATTGGATCAATGTGGATGAGATCCGAGCGAAATTCTCAAAGTTAATGTCAGAGATGTATCAAAATGAAGTTCCATTATATGGTGATTTAATAGAATTAGTGGATGACGTAAACCAATCTGTTTTAGAACAGCAAACTGTTTTAAAAGCGCAATTACAACAAACTGGTGAATTAACTCGTTTATCACAAGAACGCCACGGCGCAATTCGATTGGGAACAGCAGAAGAACTTCATAATATGCGTCGCATTTTTGCGGTGATGGGAATGTACCCTGTAGGTTATTATGACTTAGTACCTGCTGGTGTTCCTGTACATGCAACTGCATTTCGGGCAATCCAAACAGATGCTTTAAATCATAGTCCATTCCGAGTATTTACTTCTTTATTACGTCTGGAGTTAGTGGATCATTCTGAATTACGCCAACTCGCAAAAGAAACGCTGGCAAAACGTCAAATTTTTACTGAAAAAGCGCTGGCTTTGACGGCAAAACATGAACTGCAAGGTGGATTGAGTGTAGATGATGCAGATCTGTTTATTATTGAAGTTTTAGAGACATTCCGTTGGCATACTCATGCACCAGTCACTGCTGATTTATATCAAGCATTACATGACCAACATCGTTTAATTGCTGATGTTGTTGCATTTAAAGGACCACATATCAATCATTTAACACCGAGAACACTTGATATTGACCAAGTTCAAAATGGAATGATGGGACGTGGGATTACACCTAAAGCGATAATCGAAGGACCACCTCGTCGACGTTGTCCGATTTTATTGCGTCAAACCAGCTTTAAAGCTTTACAGGAACAAGTGATCTTTACAGATCAACAAGGAAGTCATACTGCTCGTTTTGGTGAAATTGAACAACGAGGCGTCGCGCTTACACCAAAAGGTCGTCAACTTTATGATGAATTGCTTGTCAAAGCACAACAGCAATTAGGCGGTATCGCGACTGAAGAAAATGCAGCGCAATATATGCAGATTTTAGAGGAAACATTCAAAGCGTTTCCAGATTGTTACACCACATTGGCCGTAGAGGATTTAGCTTACTTTTATTATTACGCACAACCATTTAGCACTCATCAGGTATGGACAGAAACGGATTTGCCTGAATTGATTCATACAGGTCGAGTTCGAATTGAACCGATTGTCTATGAAGATTTTTTACCTGTCTCTGCAGCAGGAATTTTTCAGTCCAATTTGGGCGGAAATGAACAAACAGATTACAGCTCAACTTCAAATCAAGACGTTTTTGAGCAGTGTTTAGGCACAAAAGTATTTGATGAAATCCAACTTTATGCCCAGGCTCAACAGCAATCAATAGAGGCTTGTTTAGCAACTTTAAATCAATCAATTGTGTCAAAGGTATAACAAGGCTTTGATGAGTTATTCATTTTAATGATGGAAAGGAAATAACATGATTCAGGAATTATTAAATAAATTAGGTGTTGCTGCTGAAGCGTATCAAACAGGTTCATTAACCGTAAAAACTCCAATTGACGGAAGTGTCATTGGACAGGTTGTTGTAAATGATCTTAAACAAGCTGATACCTGTATTCAACAGGCACTCATTGCTTTTAAAGAATGGCGAAAAGTCCCTGCTCCGCGACGTGGCGAACTGGTGCGTATTTTTGGGCAAATTTTACGCGAATATAAAAATGAACTTGGCGCTTTGGTCTCGTGGGAAGCAGGTAAAATTGCTCAGGAAGGTCTAGGCGAAGTTCAAGAGATGATTGATATTTGCGACTTTGCAGTCGGTTTATCACGCCAATTGTACGGTTTAACGATTGCTTCAGAACGACCAGGACATCACATGCGCGAAACTTGGCATCCATTAGGTGTTGTCGGCATAATTTCCGCATTTAATTTTCCTGTTGCCGTTTGGTCTTGGAATACAGCATTGGCTTTAATCTGTGGTAATGCTGTAATTTGGAAACCCTCAGAAAAAACGCCACTTACTGCATTAGCTTGTCAGGCATTGTTTGAAAAAGCGGTTAAACAATTTGGTCGTGATGCACCTGCACAGCTATCCCAATTACTCATTGGTGATGCTTCAATTGGTGAAAAACTAGTGACTGACGAGCGTGTTGCATTGATTAGTGCAACGGGTAGTACACGTATGGGTAAAATTGTTGGTCCGAAAGTCGCAGAACGCTTTGGCAAATGTATTCTCGAATTGGGGGGGAATAACGCCATGATTCTTGCGCCAACAGCTGATTTGGATTTAGCCATCCGCGGTATTTTATTCTCAGCAGTAGGTACGGCAGGTCAACGTTGTACTACACTACGTCGTTTAATTGTGCATAAATCGATTCAAGCTGAGGTTGTTGAAAAATTAAAGAAAGCGTATGCCACAGTTTCAATTGGACACCCTTTAGAAGGTAATCTTGTTGGACCATTAATTGACGAACATATTTTTAATCAAATGCAGACAATGCTTGTTCGAGCGCAACAAGCAGGTGCAAAAGTAACAGGTGGTGAACGAGTATTATCAGATCAATTTCCTCATGCTTACTATGTCAAACCAGCATTGGTTGAAGTGACGGCACAAGATGATGTCGTTAAAACAGAAACTTTTGCACCGATTTTATATGTGATTGGCTATGAGGATTTTGACGAAGCCCTCGATCTCCAAAATGATGTTCCTCAAGGATTATCTTCATGTATTTTCTCCAACGATATTCGTGAAGCTGAAAAATTCCTCAGTGCTGTTGGGAGTGATTGTGGTATTGCGAATGTCAATATTGGTACGAGTGGTGCAGAAATTGGTGGTGCATTTGGTGGTGAGAAAGAGACAGGCGGTGGGCGTGAATCTGGTTCAGATGCTTGGAAAGGCTATATGCGCAGACAAACAAATACCATCAACTATTCTCGAGAATTACCTTTAGCTCAAGGGATTAACTTTGGTTAATTATTTATTATAATCACAGGGTTAAATGAGCATATAACCTTATTTAACCCTTAAAATGCAAAAGTATATTGAATGATCTAAAAAACAACAACATTTTGATGTTGCGATTTGATTGCTATAAGGATAGAGCAATAATCATGTTAAAAAATCAAGTATTATGGTCAACCCTCGTGGATAATGTACCTCATTTCCCTCAATTACAAACAGATATAAATACTGATGTTTGTATTATTGGTGGCGGATTCACTGGTCTATCAGCAGCAATTCATTTAGCAGAAGCAGGACACCGTGTCGTAGTCGTAGAAAGTTTAGAAGTTGGTTCTGGAGGATCTGGGCGTAATGTCGGTTTGGTCAATGCAGGAACATGGGCTCAACCAGATGAGCTAAATAAATATTTGGGAGAAAAAGTCGGAGAAAAGTTGACCACAGCATTAGGTCATGCACCACAACTGGTCTTTGATACGATTGATCGCTTAGGTATACAAGCACAAGATACTCGCACTGGTAATCTACACATGGCGCATAACTCGGAAGGTGAAGCTGATATTGATCACCGTTACCTTC
The DNA here is from genome assembly GCF_000335555.1 of Acinetobacter sp. WC-743. Classification (NCBI taxonomy): domain Bacteria; kingdom Pseudomonadati; phylum Pseudomonadota; class Gammaproteobacteria; order Moraxellales; family Moraxellaceae; genus Acinetobacter; species Acinetobacter sp. WC-743. The sequence continues at coordinate 74,539 of NZ_AMFQ01000090.1, forward strand.
AACTGAGTCGTCGCGGTGCAAATGTTGAAGTGTTGACAGGTGCAAAATGTCATGAATATTGTGGGACAAAAGTGGTTCAAAAAGCGTTACTTGATAAGCGAGCAGGAACCATAAACCCATATGCCTATGTCACAGGTCTAGCACAAGCTGCCAAGCGTTTAAATGTTGAAATTTACGAAAATTCATCTGTGAATGAGATTGTGAAAAGCGACTCGCAATGGTGTGTTAAAACCACCTCCGGAAGCATTACTGCGGATAAAGTTGTTTTAGCAACCAATGCTTACACACAAGGTGAATGGACTGAAATTCTAAAAACTATTTATTTTGTTAAATATTATCAAATTGCCTCTGAACCTTTGACTGGCTCAATTGCAGATAAAATTTTACCTTATAAAAATGGTTCATGGGATACACGTTTAGCGTTATCAAGTATTCGCCGAGATAAAGAAAATCGTCTGTTACTCGGAACTGTCGGTGGACATGAAGGAAAAGAGAGCATTTATCATTCTTGGGCTGATCTAATCACCCAAAAATACTTTCCTGAATTGGGTAAACTCAAATGGCAATATCAATGGACTGGAAAATTTGGATTTACCACAGACCATATTATGCGTATTTTTGAACCCGCACCAGGAATTGTGGCTGCAACTGCCTTTAATGGTCGAGGGATCACAACTGGAACATTAATGGGGAAAGCATTTGCTCAGTATCTTCAAGATGATGATCGTGAAAACTTACCGCTACCTTTTAGTGATCTGGAATCAAGCAAAGTCTCTTTCCGTAATGCTCGAGCAATGTTCTATGACTGTGGCATTACCTTATATCACGCAGGTCAATGTTTAAGAATTATCTCTTAAATGACCAAGAGTTAAAGAATTCTTATCTAAAACTGTCATTGCCAAAGCAAGACAATGCTTGTTCGTGATTTTAATAAGGCATATATATGAAACAGGATTTAGCAATTATAACGCAGCAGTTTATTGAACAACTCCAATCCAGTTTTGAAGGTGAAATAGATTGTTCCGAAGCGACTCGCCAAGTATTTTCTACAGATAATTCAATTTATCAATACCATCCGCAAGCGATTATTTATCCGAAACATCAACATGATATTGAAATGATTATGCGTCTTGTGAGTGAACATCAATATCAATCTGTAGTATTGACTGCTCGCGGTGGTGGTACAGGAACGAACGGACAATCTTTAACAAATGGAATTGTCATCGACGTTTCTCGACACATGAATAAAATATTATCGATCGATGTTCAACAAAAAAAGGCTATTGTTCAGGCTGGTGTGGTCAAAGATCAACTCAATGCTGAATTAAAAAAATATGGTTTATTTTTTGCTCCCGAACTGTCTACTTCAAATCGAGCAACCATTGGAGGAATGATTAATACAGATGCAAGTGGACAAGGGAGTTGCCGATATGGAAAAACACATCATCACGTAACGCGTTTATCTACAGTATTAAGGGGTGGTGAGATTTTACATTCCCAAGCATTAAAACGAGAATCATGGCAACAACAAATTTTAGATAAAACTCCCTTTCAGAAAAATTTATACCACCAGATTTTTACAGTCGCTAAAATTAATCAAGACATAATTAAAAATAGTTTCCCATCGTTGAATCGATCATTGACGGGTTATGATTTGCCTAATTTATTGGATGATGAATATTTTAATCCAAACGCCCTACTCTGTGGTAGTGAAGGAACTTTAGGCATTATTGTCGAGGCAGAATTAAACGTTTTAGAGATTCCAAAGTATCGACTGTTAATAAATATCGGCTATACCAACTTTCAGGATGCATTAAAAGATGCCAAAGTGCTCATGCAACATAAGCCCCTATCAATTGAAACGATTGATTCCAAAGTCTTAAATTTAGCTAAAAATGATATCGTTTGGCACAATGTCGCAAAATTTTTTCCAGATAATCATTTAGAAAAACCGATTGAGGGGATTAATTTAGTTGAACTTGATGCAGCAACTGAAATTGAATTAAGACAACATCTAGAAGTTTTTTTACAGCATTTATCTCAGGACAGACAGATCGAACGACTCAGTACCACTGTTGCATGGGGAGAAACTGAAATTAATCACGTTTATGCAATGCGTAAGCGTGCAGTCGGATTATTGAGTAATGTCGAAGGGGAAAAAAGACCTCAACCTTTTGTTGAAGATACTGCCGTTCCCCCTGAGTACTTGGCGGAGTATATAGCAGATTTTAGACAGCTTTTAGATCATCATGGTCTGGAATACGGCATGTTTGGACATGTTGATGCTGGTGTACTGCATGTACGCCCGGCATTGGATATGAAAGACCATAGATCACTGCAAATGATGAGGTCAATTACAGAGAAGGTCGTCGAATTAACGCATCATTATGGTGGTGTACTATGGGGGGAACATGGCAAAGGCTTACGTTCTGGTTATGCCCCTATATTTTTTGGACAAGCCTATCCTCTATTACAACAAATCAAAGCGCTTTTTGATCCATTTAATCAACTCAATCCTGGGAAAATTGCAACGCCTGCAACATTACCCACCAGTAAATTGATCGGACTCACCGAAATTCCACTACGGGGGGATTATGATCGTCAAATTTCAAAGATCGACTGGAATAATTTTGGTACGACCATGCACTGTAATGGAAATGGCGCATGTTTTAATTATGATTTGAATGATCCCATGTGCCCTTCTTATAAAGTGACACGGAATCGTATTCACTCCCCCAAAGGACGTGCAACCTTAGTGAAAGAGTGGCTTAGAAGAGAGGAAAATCAACAATCCAGTATGGGTTTTGATCAGGAGGTATATGAGGCTTTGCATGGTTGTTTGTCTTGTAAATCCTGTGTTGGACAATGTCCTGTTAAAGTAGACATTCCTGATGCAAAAGCGCGTTTCTTAGCCCACTATCATCAACGATATCCTCGTCAACTTCGTGATTATATATTGGCAAAATTAGAATTTGTCTTACCGCAAGTCGCATCTATTTCATCTTTATATAATGTGACACAAAGACTGTCCTTACTAAAATCATTCCAGAGAAAAATACTCAGAATGACAGATATCCCATTGTTTCATCCTAAAGTAAAGGAAAAATTACAAATATATGGTGCAGTCCTCGTTGATCAGGACTTAAATAATTTACCCAGTAATGAGCTTGATGTGGTTTTCATTGTACAAGATGCATTCACACGCTATTTTGATACTTCTGTCTTTTTGGATTTAATCACGCTAATCAAAAAATTAGGGGCTATCCCTTATGTATTGCCCTATTTCCCCAACGGAAAACCTTTACATGTGCATGGTTTCCTAGATGAGTTTGAAAAACTGAGAAGAAAAAATATTACCCTCTTAAATCAAGTTTCTGATTTAGGCTATCCTATAATCGGTTTGGACCCAGCAATGACTCTAGTTTTTCGTCAAGAATATCATAAAAGATTTACTGAAGATTTACCTGAACTCCATTATCAAGTCATGCTGGTACAAGAATGGCTAAAGCAACGCTTGGACAAGTTTGAACTGCCAGAATTATCAACAACTCAATCCATTTATTATTTAGCTGGGCATTGCACTGAGCGCACACAAGAACCTAAATCGAATCAAATGTGGAAAGATATTTTTCAAGTGTTTGGCTTAGAACTTAAATCCCTTGCATTAGGATGTTGTGGTATGGCTGGAACTTATGGTCATGAAACTGAACATTTGAATCAATCAAAAGTGATTTACCAACAGTCATGGCAAAGTAAGGTAGAACTATATCGCCAACGGATTTTAGCAACTGGATATTCATGTCGAACTCAAGTCAAACGTTTAGAAAAAACTCAACTTCGCCATCCTATTCAGGTTCTGTTAGAAAAATTGGGCTGAGTCTTAAATATCATCGGGTCTGTTGACCTTTTATAAATAGCTCTTGTTATAGGTTAAAATTTGGCATGAGACCGATACATTTTAAAGCATGAAACGAAGAAAATTGAGAAACTATTTTTAAGTTTTACAATGTATGGTGAGATAATTTTAGCCACAGCCCTGAGCAAGAACAAAGTATGGCTTTGTCCTTGCTTATAATTCTCCTCGCTCAACATGGCGACATCAATGTCGCCTCACCATAGAAAGACCATCTATAACTCAAAAATGCAAAAAATATGTTTAAGCAAAACTTTTAAAAATTCATATAAAAAGTATCAAGTAGATTGGATATGAATGATTCAAATCACATGTCTGAATCATCAAGTGCTTTGACTCAAATTAATAAATCATTGTGAATTCATTAACCATGACTTTACCAATGGCAAGGATGGTGATTGATGAGGTTTTCGTGGAGAAATAAGGTAAAAGCCTGATCCTGTATCGAGTGTAATTGAGTTTAAACGTATTAATCTCCCTGCCTCTAAATCATCTTTGACAAAATTTAGGCAAGTTAAGGCTATCCCTTGCCCAGCAATTGCTGAATCAATGGCAAGTGAGGTCTGATTAAAATAAATATTTTTAGAATTAAACAAATCATGATCAGGAAAAGCGACCTGAAGATATTTAGGCCAAAAATTATGGGCATCATGAATTAAAGTATACGATTGAAGAATTTTAGAATCATGCGGATGCCCTATTTTTTCAATGAGCAAAGGATTTGCTACAGCAACCACCTGGTTTTCAAAAAGCAAATCGGCATTCACACTATTTTCAAAAGGTGGGGCTGCTAAACGGATAGCTAAATCAATTCCATCTGTGCCAAAATTTTGTACCTTTGGACTCGCAACAACTCTTAAATCCAAATCAGGATAAGTCTCTGCAAATTCATTTAAACGAGGAAGTAACCATTTCGCAGCAAATGAGGGGGGAACGCTGATAGTAAGATAGGGTTGAGTCGGATGTAATATTTCTGTTGCTTCTTCTAATATTTTAAATGCCTGTTTTACACTTATCGCATATCGATATGCACTCTCAGTCATTGTTAATTTTCTTGGTGTTCTTTCAAATAATTTGAGACCCAACTCCTCCTCTAAGCCTCTAATTTGTTGAGCCACAGCAGCTTGTGTGACCCCTAACTCATCAGCAGCTAATCTAAAATTTAAGTGCCTTGATACAACTTCAAATACATATAAACCTTTTAACGATGGAAGCTTTCTCATGAACTTAGCCAATAGTTTTTCTATCTGATCATACAAAATAATATCGTTTGTTTGCGGTGTACTCAACACTTAAACTCAATAAATAAAATGATTACCATCTATAGTGAGGAAAATGAAAATGGTTGATAAAGTTGCAGTTATTACAGCCGCAGGGAGTGGCATGGGCGCCGCAGTCGCAAGAAAATTGGCCAATGAAGGATACAAAGTAGCCATTCTTTCTTCTTCAGGAAAAGGGGAAGCGCTTGCTCAAGAGTTAAATGGTTTAGGTGTGACTGGCTCAAACCAGTCTCCTGAAGATATTCAACGCCTGATTGATGAGACACTTAAACGTTGGGGACGAATTGATGTCTTAGTTAATAGTGCTGGTCACGGTCCGCGTAAAGGAATTTTAGAGTTAACGGATGAAGATTGGCATGCTGGTATTGATACTTACTTTTTAAATGCTGTACGTCCAACTCGATTAGTTGTACCGATTATGCAAAAGCAGAAAAGTGGCGTGATTATTAATATTTCTACTACATGGGCATTTGAACCAAGTCCATTATTCCCAACCTCGGTGGTTGCTCGTGCAGGTCTAGCTGCCTTTACAAAAATCTGCTCAGATCAGTATGCCACTGACAATATACGTTTTAATAATGTCTTACCAGGTTGGATTGATAGTTTGCCAATGACAAACGAACGCAGTGATAGTGTTCCAATGAAACGTTATGGTACTACAGAAGAAATTGCAGCGACGGTCGCATTCTTAGCTTCAGAAGGTGCTGCATATATTACTGGTCAAAACATTCGTGTAGATGGCGGTCTAGCTCGTTCGATCTAATAACAAATATCAGTGATTATTGGGATAAAGCGATGTAGCTTTATCCCTTTGGGAGTTTTACAAAATGCCGTTAATTACAATTGAACTTGCCCCAGGGCGTACACATGCACAAAAGAAAGCGTTTATGCAAGAAGTCACAACCTTGACTTCAATGATATTAAAATGTCCAACAGAGACCATTGATATTATTTTTAAAGAAATACCATCATCTGATTGGGCACATGCAGGAAAGTTTTACGCTGAACCTGATCAATAAGATTTTAATGATATAAGGCTGGAATTAAAATCTTACAGCCTTATCCTATCGGTCAGACGAGGTGTTATATGGGTATACCGCTTAAAAGTGATTTATTCAAACAAATTATGGATCACCTGACCCAAGCTTCTATAGAGCGCTCCCCTTTTACCCTGATGCAACTTGCGACCATAAATTCAAAAAATGAACCTAAGCTTAGGACAATTGTACTTCGCGACTTCAACGCAGAGAAAGGAATAATTTCTTTTTTTACTGATACACGTTCTCAAAAAATAGAAGAAATAAATAATAATCATAAAGTTGCTTTAGCTGCATTTGATCCTAAAGGAACCCAATTACGAATCGAAGGTGAAGCAAATATTATTCAAGATACGCAAACAAAAAAAGAAGCTTGGCATAAATTAAAACAACACACCCATTTACTGTTTAAAACATCGGTTTCACCTGGCAAAAAAATTGCTTCACCTCACGAAGTCAAATATATAGATGAAGAATATGGCAATAAAGAACCATCGATTTTTTTTGATCTTATTGATATCCACATAACAAGTTTAGAGTGGTTGGACCTGAATGAAAATCCCCATATAAGATGTTTTTTTGAAAAAGATAAAAATGGAGAATGGCAAGGACAGTGGTTAGCCCCTTAATTATCCAATCTTTTGCGTTTTAACATTAACGTGAGTTCGATGCAAATACATCTTCAACTCGTTGAAAAACAATAAGTCTCGGCGGAGTCTTACTGAGTTTTCACCCAATTTCAGGATCAGCCTGCGGCTCGCCCTACTTTTCTTTCGGGATGAGGAGCGAAGCTCCGCAAGGGCAACCATCTTGCGCAGCGGTATCGCTGCTCGCCGCAAAACTCGTCAACCACCAGCAACATATTTAATCAGTCGCAGAAATAATACTTTATAGAAGTAGCCCTGCCTCAAACAGTTGCGGATGACGTTTCCGAGTATCACATTTCATCAAGAATTTTTATCGAACTCAGGTTAACATTAATTTAAATGATCTTGAATCCATTGTGTAATTGTCACGACTTTTGGCGTTTTCGCCATCGATGTTGGATAAGTCATATAATAAGCTTTGGTATTATTTAATTCATAAGGCCAAGCCAAGATTAATTTTTGAGTTAATAACTCTTCTTCAATCAAAAATTTGGGAATAAGTGCAACACCACAACCTATTATTGCCGCATTAATACATGAATAAAAAGTATCAAATCTTGGACCAATAAATGGGTGTTCATTTACGAACTCTTGCATTTGAAAATATTCATCCCATGCTCTAGGACGTGATCGACATTGAATTAAAACATGGCAATGAAAGTCTTCTAAACTATTAAAAGGCGTTTGTGTAATTTCAGGAGAACACACGGCTACACACTGCTCTTCAAATAATTTGATGCTGGTCATATCCCTCCAGACGCCTTCACCATATAAAAAGGCAATATCTGCTTGTAAATTTTCAATTTCCGAATCATGAATTTGTTCTTGAACATCGAGATGTATATTGGGATGAGATTTTCCAAATCCTTTTAATGCTTTAATCAACCATCTCGCGCATAACGTAGGGTGAACAGCGATATTCACCGTCTCTGCTTCACTCCCATGTGCCAATATATTTAAAACAGAGATTTCGATTTGATTGAGTATCTTTTGGGCTTCTGCCAGGAATATTTTACCTGAAGGAGTAAGATTTAAACCCTTTAAAGAACGGTCAAATAAAGTCGTGTTAAGGCTATCCTCTAAATGGATGACTTGTTTACTTACAGCACTTTGAGTCATGTGGAGGACTTGAGCAGCTTTGGTAAAACTTAAAAATCGAGCAGAAGCTTCAAAGCATCGTAATGATGTCGTCGATGGAAAAGTTCTGGATGTCATTTTATGCATTTTTTAAATTCCTTTTTTTATATTGAAGAGTGCCCAAATCCATTGAAAGTTACTTGTTTTTTAGTCTGCCATATCATTGCTTTGACCAAATACCTTTAGATCACTGACTCAATAATACGAATTTCAATTTAACTCATTCAGTAAAAAATAAAAATTCAAAAAATACCCAATCAAGCAGATTTTTTTCATCTTTTCGCTGTCCTTTTTAACAACAATCACCTTAACCTAACTTTGTAGTTTGGATGACAATTACTCCTCCGATAATAAGTGTGAGCGCGAACCACTCAATTGCTGTTACATTTTCCCCCATTACAGCACCAATAATCACAGCAATGACAGGTGCTATATATGTTGCAACTGAAGCTTTCACTGCTCCTAATTTTTGAATAATGTAATAATACAAAAGAAAGGCTCCTCCCGTACCCATTACACCTAGCCCAATAATAGTACCTAAAAGTACATGTCTATCAGAATATATTGTTGTAATACCTTTAAAATCAATGAATAAAATAAGTATCAGTACTGCTATACCTAATTGCCAAGTTGCAAGTGCAATGGATGGTATCTCTAATGGCAAAAGATAATATCGGGCATAAACAAATGAGATACCGAAGCTCAAAGATCCGACCATTACCCAGAATATTCCCATTAATGAAATAAATTCTGAACTTTCCCACGGACGAGCACTTAAGATAATCCCCGAAAAACTGAGCGCAATGCCCATAATGACGCCTAGTGACAATCGATCTTCACGCAAAAAAATGAGTGCTGCAAGTAAAGTAAAAATAGGAATAATTCCACTTAATAATCCAGCGATACTACTTGGTAATAATGCCGTTCCAGCAACAATACCATAGTAATAAAGGATCGCTGCTAAAACAGACATGACCACAAAATGCTTTAGATAACGTAGTTGCTTCAATGAAATACTTCCTGTATACAAAGCAACGATTAAAAGAGGGATGAAAGCAAAGAAAATCCGCATGAATACCGTCTGAGCTGGCGAAATTAAAGCGGTCGCCCATTTCATATAGATGAAATTGCTTCCCCAAATGATACCCAGTAAGACAAGTGCAGCATAAGCACGCAACATAGTGTCCTTAACTCCTCAGAGCATTCATAACATTCGAGCTCCACAAGAGCTCGAACTCATTTGATTAAAGAATTCTTTTTGACAGTTGTCTCGTATATTTAAGAATTCGATTTATTCTTTATGAATTTAACAATGAAACTAGCACTCACTGTACCAATTGCCAAAACTAAAGTGACTATGGTTTCGTACTGATACTTTTCATTCACAAACATATATCCCAATGTGAGTGTAATTAAAGCAATGACAACATAAGTCAAATATGGAAAACACCACATTTTAAAATCAAGCTGAATACCTTGTTTGTCTAATGATTTACGCATTTTTAATTGAGATAACGCGATAATTAAATAAATGAGTAAGCTAATTGCGCCTAAGGTAGATAAAAAGAAGAAAAACAATCCCTCAGAAGCATAATAATTAAGTCCTAAACAAATGATTGAGAAAATGGTGGTGACGATAACTGCTGTTCGTGGTACACCTGCCCGGGTTACATGAGCGCAAATTTTAGGTGCATCTCCACGACTTGCTAAAGAAAACAACATACGAGAACTTATGTAGGTGCCTGTATTTAAAACACTGCTTACCGAAACGAAAACAACCAGATCCATGATGAGTTTTGAACCCGGCACATTTAGAACATGCAGAACATACTGAAACGTTCCCATTTCCTGTAACCCTTTATCTGTCCATGGCACGATACACAGCACTAGAAAAATGGAAAGTACATAGAATATTGCAATACGATAAATCACCAGATTGGTTGAACGGCGAATTTCCTTGCCTGGATGTTTTGCCTCTGCAGCAGCAATTGACAACATTTCCACACCAAAGAATGAAAACATCACAATTAATATCCCAGACAGAATAGCCCCATAGCCATGAGGAAATAGTCCGCCATGCTGATATAAATTAGCAATACCACTAATATTTGGATTTAATGACCAATAACCCAAAATTGCTGAAACACATATAACAATGAAAATAACTATGGCAGCAACTTTAGTTAAAGCAAACCAAAATTCAAACTCACCAAATTTTTTTACGTCGAAAAGATTTGTTAAAGTTAAGATTAAAAGAATACTAAAAGCAAAAATAGCGGGATGTACATCAGGAAAATAAGCAACTAATATATTTGCCCCCATTATTGCTTCAAAAGCAACAACTAACATCCAAAACCACCAGTATAACCAACCTGTGGTAAAACCAGCCCAATGTCCTAATGTTTTTTCAGCATAAACTGAAAATGAGCCTGAGTCTGGATGTAGCACTGCCATTTCACCCAACATACGCATCACTAAGAACACTAAAATACCTACAATCATGTAAGAAAATAATATCGTGGGACCAATCGTATTAATGGCTGATGCTGATGCAATAAATAGACCTGCACCAATAATTCCACCAATTGTTATCATACCCACCTGTCGGCTTGATAAACTGTGGCATAATTTATTGTCCGTATCACTACGATTAGATATATTGTCATGTTGTTCCATTGAATCCTTCCTTATAAATTTTAATTGTTTATTGATCCATATATTAAATTTAGAAAAATTCTAATAAACGACTACAGTACACTCCATTTTATAACTGTAGATAATTGATCGATTCACAAAACTATCAATTTCAATAAACTAATTTAGTATGTTTTTACTGATTCTGACCTACAAACGAAAAAAGGGAATGTCTTTACGACTTATTTTCGTAGACATTTAATGCATGCAATATTCTTTTTCTTTTCGTGTTTTGCTATTAATAAATCAAAGAAAATCCATGTTCTAAATTTCTCCATATAGAAATTCATAACAAATATATTTTCAAGCTTCAGTCTGAAGCACAAAAAAATAAATTCAGTAAATCAATATCAAGGAAGATATCAATGTTTAAATTCAAATACTTAGCTATAAACTTGACCCTATTATCTATATTTTATCCTCAGATGACACAAGCTTCCTCTCAAATCGGAGATCCCCAATCTAATCTTGGGGCACTTACATTTTCAGGATGGCTACGTGCCAATATTCAGGATAAAAACTATTCGAATGATGAACATAAGCTCAAATTTGATGCCGCAAAATTAGCCATTCAATATGACGCAACCCAATTCTTTGGTAATTTTGAATATCGTTGCTATCAATTTGATGAAATCTGTGATTTTTCTTCTTTGGTCAATGCCAATCTTGGCTATAAGATTAATCCAAGTAATCGTATAACTATTGGGATACAGGATGTACCTTTCGGACCTGGTCGTGGCTGGTCAACCAATTGGTTTGGAGACATTACTGTGACTTCAGGTTTATCAGATATTCACCATTTGGGCGTGAACTTCAATACTCAGCTCTCTGATGATACGACAATCGACCTCGCCTATTTCGTCCGTGATGCGGGAAGTTATGTAGGAGATAGTAAAAATGCTGCACGCTATTCTGCCAGTTATGTCAATCCCAATGATCCGAATGAAACCCGCTTGCAAGAAAAAAATATACTCGTTTCACGTATCGATCAAAAATTACCTCAATGGATTGACGGACTGAATCTAAGCGCAGGAGGCTCTTATTGGTATTCACAGTTGGATAATAAAACCAATAATCAGACAGGGCATCGTAATAGTTGGGCTATTTTCTCTCGTGCTCATTATAATAACTTTAATTTAACATTAACGACTGGTAGGAACAAAATTAAAAACAAAGATCTATTACAACCTAATTATTCCGTCATGGGGGCATTTGATACTAATTATTATGTTGCGAATGATGCTGATTTCTATGCCATCGATATTAATTATGCTTATAAAGATCCAAATGGTCGTTTTAATCTAACACCGTATGCGACTTATTCGCTATATAATAAAAATATTGATGATTATAAAGACTCAACACGTCATACGATTGGAGCACAACTTGATGTGAAAAAGTTCTCTTTTGCAACAGAATATATTTTTGGAAAAAATGATCCATTTATTAACGGAAATATGCAATCCTTAGCAATAGCTGATAATAAACCGACTCATAAAATGTTAAATTTATTGTTCTTCTATAATTTTTAAAGCTTTGATTAAAATTCAATTTAATCACACAAACATATTAAAAAGAGAAAGTTCTCCAGTGTGCTCAAGAGTCATATCTTAATCAAACCGTGGGAACTTTCTTTCGATTTTCTACTTTTGAGTTCAATTATTTTGAGGGGGGATTACCGTTAGAATTGTAACTCTCATATTAACCTTTAACAAAGAAACTAGGAATAACAGGTAAACCACACCACTCTGCAACACTATTATATTTTCGGCCTAAATTTTTTATTAACTCAACCGCTTGGCCACCTTTTTCTATTAAATCATTAACTTCAGATCCTACCTCATTCGCTTCATTCAATATTTTAGCAAGTTGCTTCATACCACCAGAATTTTTCACTTCTTCTTCATCATCTAAATTCTGAGCAGCATCTAATGCAATTAAAGCCCTTTCTAAGCGTTTTTTTAATGATTCATTCTCAGTAATATCTATCAATTTATCTAAATCATCATATGAACGATTGAGCTCTATTCTATGATTCATCGCTATAGTTTGAGTATTACTTAATCGATTAACGATGGTTAATGGTGGCTGAGTTATAGGGGCTAGTGCTTTATCAACAATAGCTTCTAAGCTAAGAATTTGACCTCTTTGTAAGGCGATGATTTCTTTTTGAGACTCGATCTGGAACTTAAATAAATGAAGCTGATTTTTTAACTCTAATGCTTTTATTGGGGATAGATAAAACTCTTCAGCACTCTTTTGACCTTTGAGTACAAGTTCATATTCATGCAATGCTTTTTCTAAAGTTTCTATATTCCCGTCTTCAGTTTCTATAATCATGCGAACAGTTAAATCATGTTGTTCAATTTTAACAGTTGCATTCTGATCAGGATATTTATCACGTAATACGGTACCAAAATAGCTAAGAATTCCAATACCAGCTTGATAATATTCAGGCTCAAAAGTTATACATCTATCAATTTTTATATCTTGATCATTTTTCTTTTGAGTTTCATGTTCAACTTCTAATACTTTGATTGCAAATTCGCTAAATCCGACTCCTAAAATTAAAAAGGGATACTCAAACGTAAGTGGTGAAATTCTTTCTAATTTTCTTTTAACGAATTTTAAGTATTTTCTTGTTCCAATTGATGGATTGGTTACATCATTTTTATCTAAGTTATCTAAGAATTCCTTTTCTGAAAAATCTAAAACTAAAAGAATAGGTATAGAGATATCTCCAATCCTATTGGCTGTTTGGATATCGCTGTATATCCATGACATTAAAATAGAGGATGAACTTGCAGTAGCAATTTTGATATAACATGAGTCTTTTTTTAGACCTAAACTCGGATTAACTACTGGTCCTATAGTGATGTTGGAATAACCGTTATCATCCCAATTTAGAACGTCTAATTCGTGAATCAAAGAGTCTTTAATCGATGCAAAAACTCTAAAATTTGAATTATCTTCTTTATATTTTCTGTAGAGCTGATGTGAGACATTTTCGAAAATTTGCTGTAATTCGTCTAATAAATATGGATGCTTATTTTGAAAAGTTTCCCAAGCCCCTAAATAACTAACAACTTCATTAATATACATATAAAACTCTTATAAACTTAATAATTTTAAATTGCTCAATTTATAGCATTTTTCTTTTTTTTATAAAAGCTTAGAGTAAATGAGATTTTACCCATTTACTCATTCATTCACTTTTTAGAAAAACTCTCAGCATAATTCCTTATCAAAGTCATCAAAGTATCTCTCTGACTCAGTTCTACGGAATCCCACAGTTTAAGCAGTTTCTTGGCGTCATCTGAAAGTAAATTTGGCTGAGTCCTCTCAGCAGTAATTAGGTAATAAACATCCACACCTGCTTTATGGAGTGCTTCTAAATCATTCTGCCCCATACACCAGTTAAAAAATGCAGATAGTGTTGAATAGTCACGAAGTACACTCGCAGCACTTAAAGGGCGTATTGTCTGGTTCATAACTACGCTTTCCCATTGCTTGAGATATTCAGAGCGATAATTAGCTAATGGCCAATCCACAAAAGGTAGATTATTTTGATAATATTTTAGCCGTTGGATCTCCTTTTTCCCAGTTTTCTTATACCTAGATACTTCATTCATATATCTAGTCAATGCTTCTTCTACTGTAAGAACTATTTTATTATTTAAAGCTTGTATGGTAGAAAAATTCACGCTCTTGAATCTCTGACCATCGTTTCGCATCATTCTTGGATTTAAATGTTTTACTTTTTCTTTGATTGAAGGCAATAAGATCTGCTCTCCACTTACCATTATCAAGTTGATAAATTGACAGACTCATAAAGTTTACAACCTCAATGACTTATACAAATAAACATAAGTTAAAAAATGTGTAAATGAATACCTCAAAATACCTTAAAAAAAACTCCAATACTCAGAAACAAAAAACCCCGAAGCCTTTGTATAGCAAGGCTTCAGGGTTTATCTAATCTGTTTAACCCAAACTAATGGTCCCGAGGGTCGGACTCGAACCGACACGTCATCGCTGACAGTGGATTTTGAGTCCACCGCGTCTACCAATTTCACCACCTCGGGAGAGGTTGTGTGCGTATAATAGCGCGTTTCATTTTCTTGTCAACGACAAGTTTTCACATTTGTATAAAATTAATGCATATCTGGTTTTTTTGGATTATAAATCACCAATTTCAGCCTTTAATTTGAAAAAAGACTATACTAAGCGCAGTTTTTAAATCTCCAATGTCAGTTTTTCTTTCCCATGATGCAACTCTCTGATTTTAGTTTCGAACTTCCCGATGAACTTATCGCACGCTACCCACTTGAAACACGTAGCGCTTCTCGCCTTTTACATCTCAATGCAGATGGCTCATATCAAGATCACAGTTTCACCGATATATTAGATTTATTCGATGAAGGTGACTTGATGGTACTCAATGATACCAAAGTGATGAAGGCACGCCTTAAAGGTAAACGAGCATCTGGAGGTGCAGTTGAAGTCTTGGTGGAGCGTATATTTGATCAAACTATTGCACATTGTCACATCAAAGCCAGTAATTCACCTAAAGCAGGTACTGAACTATTTATTGGTGTAGATGGTGTTAAAGCCACTGTACAAGGGCGTCATGAAAACTTATTTATTGTCGAGTTTTCTCAGCCAATTTTGCAGGTTCTGGATTTGTATGGGCAATTACCTATACCACCTTATTTTAATCGAGAAGCTGAAGCGATCGATACTGAACGCTATCAAACCGTATTCAATGATCCAACCAAGTTAGCAAGTGTTGCAGCACCGACCGCAAGTCTGCACTTTGATCAAAGCTTGCTGGAAAAATTAAAACAAAAAGGTATCCAACAAGCTTTTGTGACCTTACATGTCGGTGCAGGTACATTTTTACCTGTGCGGACAGACAATATCGAAAATCACATTATGCACAGTGAATGGTGTGATGTACCTGAGGCAACCGCAAAACTTATTCAAGAAACCAAAGCACGTGGGAATAAAGTCATTGCCGTGGGGACCACAGCAACACGTGCATTGGAAAGTGCTGCACAAGCTTCAAGTGGTAAAATTGCGGCTTGGACAGGAGATACCCAAATCTTTATCTATCCTGGCTATCAGTTCTGTGTGGTGGATCGCTTGATCACTAACTTCCACTTGCCTGAATCAACGCTGTTAATGCTGGTTGCTGCATTGTCCAATCGAGACAATATTTTAAATGCTTATAGACATGCAGTTGAGCAAAAATATCGGTTCTTTAGTTATGGCGATGCCATGCTGATTGAAAATGCAAAGACAGAACAAACGACAGCAGAATAGTTTACGCCATAATTCACAGCAAGATCTGCAAAGTATTCATTCAAAGGATGCTTTGCATTTAAAATCATTTTTTCGTTACAATTAAGCTTCTGAAAACTCGTTACAATAATGAATAAAGATGAATGATTTACCAACAAAAATTCAAAATGCGTTTAGTCAACAACATGTCAATAATGGTAAAACCCAAAGTAATATTGATTCAATCAACCAATTATTAGCTTCAACTGAAAATTTTGAGCACTTGATCGAAAAGTTAAAGCATTGGCAAGATGATCCAAGCCTGTCTATTCAAAATTATACCTTTTGGCTTTTTATCTGTGTGGGTATAGGCTTTGCCATTTTGGCTTTTTTTACTCACCCAATTCTATTTTTATTTGCAATAGCCAGTATTGCCTTTGCTTTTTATAAACGTACTTCAACCAAGCCACTCAATCAACTCATAGATTATCTCCAGCAAAAGAATTTAGAGGCAAAATATCAAATTCGCTTCTTTCCTAATGAGACGGATAACAAAATTATCTCTCCTTATGATTTTCCATTATTTGGCTTAGGGGACTATGAAAATTCAATTCGCAATACCATTTATGGTACTTGGCAAATTAATGGTTTCATCTATCCCTATATGTTGTTTAACTATCATTATGTTGATGAAGTTGAAACTCGCGATTCGGATGGTAAAACAAAAACTGAATATCGCCATTACGATTTATGGGGAATCATTGTTGAGAATTTTCCAACCCAAGGTATCAGTATTTCTTCCAAACAAAACCGCGCGTGCCGACTTGGAACGAAATGGTCCAGTGGCGATATTCGTTTTGACAATCAATATCAACTCAGCGGAACCAACGAAATGCGTTTGGCTAAATTTTTCAGTCCCAATCATGTACTCATGCTTGATCAGGCGATGTCGAATTTCAAAGGTGATTTTTACATTCACCCTCAACACCCGGCATTATGTTGGTTATTTAAGATTGACATCACCAAACCGCATTTGCCAGTGAATCAAGTCCAGACTGTACATGACCTAGCAGCTCAACTGGAAAGCATGAGCATGCCTGATTATGAGCAACTTAAACAATCACTCATAACAATATTGCAAGAAGTTCAACCTAACACTGAAACAAATAAGTTTTAAAAATAAATAAGTTAATTGGTATTTAATGTGATTTATCGCATAATTATCGATAAAGTATTTAAAATTTTAGTTGCTGAAAGGCCAAATCATGATGAGCAATTATGCCTATAGAAACCGTTGAACGATTACTGCATTACCGCACTCGAAAAAATCAACATGTGATGCGTAATATTGCTCGATTGTGGGAGATTGGGCAACAGGCTCAATCTGCACAAGATATTTTGGATGGTCTACATCCCTGGGGTGAAAGCAAAGATCTGTTTTTCTATAATGTAATTCCTCGATTTTTGTTTATTTTGGGGATAGCAACTGCGCTAATGGGCTGGTTTTTTCATCCATTTATCCCCTATCCACTGGTGCTTTTAGCTGGATTATTATGCTGTTTTGCTGCCTATTTAATTTATGAGCCCAGTGACCCAATTGACGAAGTCATTAATTTTCTAGAGCAGAAAATAATGTTGTTGCGGTATGACTTACATTTCAATAAAACACCAACTCATATCTCGACCACAAGCAATACCTTATTGGTCATGAGCAGATTAAAACAAACCTTCCCTTTTTTTGCCCAAGGCAATGTATCAAATGAAATCGAACAATTTGCCTCTACAGTTTGGTTTGATGGAGCACAAGAACATCATGTGATGTTGTTTCAATATCATTATATTGATGAGTTTTCACTCCCAAATAGCCAAGGTGAAAAGCAAAAAATCAGAGAAATTCACAAAGACCAATGGGGTGCTTTTATTTTTCAAATGCCTGCACTTGGATTTGCTGCCAGCAACAAACATCATGAGTTCACACCGCCGTATACACAGCGCTGGAAAACAGCCGATATTATGGTTAACCAAAACTTATATATTTTTGGCTATAATCAACATCAATTGGCAAGAACTATCAGCCCAAGTATTACCTTAAAATTAAGTGATTTTTTTCAACAATATTCAGGTGATATTGTTTATCATTTTGAGGAAAATATGCTGTGCTATATGGGTGATCAAAACTTATTTCGAATTGCTCGAAAAAAGCAAAGCCCTCAAGATATCTCGGCACTACGTGGACATTTAAGAACATTAACCATGCCTGAATATGAAAAATTCAAACAGAGCATGCTAAACTTGATTTCATAAATCATAAGGAATAATCAGAATGGGTTTAATCATATTTATTGGGATTTTTATCGCCATTATCGTTTGGGGCATTTTAGTCAGAAATAATATTGTGCGTTATTTCAATGCAACCCAACGTGCATGGGCCGAAGTGGCGAATTTTGAACGTCAAAAAGTAAAGACGCTTGAGACTTTAGAACAGACACTGGCGCAATATACTCAATTTGAAAAATCCACCTTAGAAAAAGTGACTGAATTACGTCAGCAAATTTTGAATTTAAATTTAAACAATACTGATGTTTCTCAATTACAACATGTTGAAAAACTCAACCAAGACTTAATGAAAAGCCTAAATGTTGTTGTTGAAAATTACCCTGAACTTAAGGCTGATACACTGTATGCAAAAATGATGGATGATATTCAAGAGCAAAATGAAAATGTCGGTGCAGCGATTACAATCTTCAATCGTAATGTTGAAGAATTTAACAACACTATCGAAATCTTCCCGAATAATATGATTAACACCATCACTTTAGCGAAGAAGACGATTCGTCCATTTTCAGATAATGTTGTAACTCAAAACTTTGATTACAAACCAAATTTCAATTAGTCACCAACATCTCCCCAGACCTTTTGTATACCTTCTTAGATAAATGCTAAGAAGGTTTTTTTGAATTTTCGTTTTATACTATGAATGCGTCAAATAGACTTATTTTAAAACCAAAATATAAATCATCATTTGCAAATCTCGATCATCTTTGAAGATAAATACAGCTATTTTTAGATTAAAAAATGACATTTCGATCATTTTCTGATATTTTTCAAACCGCTAAAAAAATGACTATTTTTAGAACAAAACGATCAACTTATAAAAAACAATCTAAAGATTGGAGTTATACAATGTTAAAAAAACTATTCATGATGTTCTGTCTGTGTTTCATATGGCAAGCTCCTGCTCAAGCAAAAGGACTCTTGGTTTTCAATACAGGTGATGAAATGTTTAAAGTTGGTGCATTTCCACAAGAACTCATCAGCCAATATGAAGACCTTAAAAGCTTAAATGTAGGCTACAAATGTAGTCACTTCGGAATTTTATGGGCAGATGTGAGAACATGGGATTGCACACTGGTTGGAATGACTGATGCTGAACCAGATACTTTTTATGAATTACCTGAAGATGTGATTGCATCATTAAGTAAAAATCCTGATTACCAAGAAAATAAAATGCAACGCAATTTTTGGAATCATTATGGCATTTTTATTTTAGTTCTTGCGATTATTGGGTTAATCGTCATGGGGCGCAAAGCCAAAGATTAATCGGACGGTTAACCTAAAAGAAGTGGACCAAAGTCCGCTTCTTTTATAAAGAATAAAATACAAACACCTGCAACTATCTATTCGCATATATATAAATCAAGTCATATCTTCAATTTTTAACATGATGAAAAATAACATGACTGGTATTCAACCCTAAAATCAGGGAAAATAGCCCCTTTTGCAATTATCAATCAGCGAACTGTTTTTTCGCCAGATTTAGGTCATTTATGAAGTTTGAAAAATTAGGTCAGTCGGGGCGTGCTCGTCGTGGTCGTTTAACTTTAGCACATGGTGTCGTTGAGACACCTGTGTTTATGCCTGTCGGTACCTACGGTACTGTTAAGGGGATGTTGCCACGTGATATTGAAGATATCCAAGCACAAATTATTCTAGGAAATACCTTTCACCTTTATTTACGCCCTGGATTAGATGTTATTCGTGAACATGGCGGTTTGCATGAGTTTATGAAATGGGGCAAACCTATTCTGACGGACTCAGGTGGCTTCCAAGTATTCAGTCTTGGAGCAATGCGCAAAATCAAAGAAGAAGGTGTGACCTTCCGCTCTCCAATCGATGGTTCAAAAGTCTTTTTATCACCTGAAATTTCAATGGATATTCAACATACCTTGAACTCAGATATTGTGATGATTTTTGATGAATGCACACCATATCCTGCAACACATGAGGAAGCCCAAAAGTCATTACAATTGTCATTGCGTTGGGCAAAACGTTGTAAAACTCAACATCATGATGTGCTTAAAAATAAAAATGCCTTGTTTGGAATTATTCAAGGTGGCATGTATGAAGATCTTCGTGAAGAGTCTTTAAATGGTTTAAAAGAAATCGATTTTGATGGTTTTGCAATTGGTGGACTCTCAGTAGGCGAACCAAAAGAAGAAATGATCAAAGTTTTGGATTATCTCCCAGCGAAAATGCCAGCAGATAAACCACGTTATTTAATGGGCGTAGGGAAACCAGAAGATATCGTTGAAGCAATCCGTCGTGGTGTGGATATGTTTGACTGTGTGATGCCAACACGTAATGCACGTAATGGTCATTATTTTGTTACAGATGGCTTAGTACGAATTCGTAACAGCCAATATCGCCATGATCAACGTCCATTAGACCCGCATTGTGACTGTTATACCTGCACCAACTTCACTCGTGCCTATTTATTCCATTTAGAAAAATGTGGTGAAATGCTCGGTTCAATGTTGGGTACCATCCATAATTTGCGTTATTACCAACGCTTTACCCAAGATATTCGTGATGCTTTAGATCAAGGTACTTTTGATGAATACGTGACAGATTTTTATCAACGTCGCGGTTTAGAAGTTCCACCTTGTCCTGAGGACTAATGCCCCAATATAAAGCTGAATTGAAGATTAATTCAACAGTATTTGCGCTGAAACCCAAGACAAGGTAAATTGCAGAACAAGTCGATTTAAAAGCCATGCAAATGGCAGAAAATTTTTAACATTAGGAAACTGAAATGAGTTTATTTATTTCTTCTGCTCACGCTGCGGCAGCGCCTGCACAAGGTCCAGGCATGATGGCAAACATTTTGATGATCGTTGTATTTATCGCGATCTTCTATTTTCTCATCTGGCGTCCTCAAGCAAAACGTGCAAAAGAACACCGTACTTTAATTGAAAGCTTAGGTGTGGGCAGTGAAGTTGTATTTGCAGGCGGCTTAATGGGTCGTATTCTGAAAATCGACGGAGACTTTGCAGTGGTTGAATTAGGCAAAGGAAATGAAGTGAAAATTCAACGTGCAAGTGTTATTTCAGTTCTGCCTGAAGGCACATTAAATAACCTTTAATCATAAAACGGTCGTGCACTTAGCACGACTTTTTCATTTTAAGAAGAAAGCGAATGCGTTACCCTGCATGGAAATATTTATTGATTCTAGTGGTACTAGTAATCAGTACATTATACGCGCTGCCAAGTTTATATCCTGATGAACCTGCTGTTCAAATTTCGGGTGCCAAGGCTGGTACCACGATTGACAAATCAGTGATACAAAAAGCAGAGCAAATTTTAAAAAGTGAAAATATTAGCAGCCATGATAATACTTTCACCAACAATGCTGCCCTCTTACGTTTAAGCACATCAGAAGCCCAATTAAAGGCAAAAGATGTACTAAGCAAAGGTTTGGGTGAAAAC
The DNA here is from genome assembly GCF_000335555.1 of Acinetobacter sp. WC-743. Classification (NCBI taxonomy): domain Bacteria; kingdom Pseudomonadati; phylum Pseudomonadota; class Gammaproteobacteria; order Moraxellales; family Moraxellaceae; genus Acinetobacter; species Acinetobacter sp. WC-743. The sequence goes on from NZ_AMFQ01000090.1 coordinate 96,296, forward strand.
TATACGATTGCGTTAAACCTTGCGCCAACAACACCTGAGTGGTTACAAAAAATTGGTGCTAAACCAATGAAGCTCGGTTTGGACTTGCGTGGTGGTGTTCATTTCCTACTTGAAGTAGATATGGATAAAGCGATTGCACAGCGTATGGAAACATCAGCAACTGATTTACGTCGTGAATTCCGTGACAACAAGATTAATTTCAATAGTCTTGCATTGAATAACAATGTGATTACCATTCAGTTTGCCAATAATGATGACCGTGCAGCGGTGATGGATTTCTTACGTCGCGATGGAAATAAATATAATCAACAAGCTTTAGCTACAGATACTGGCTCTACGCTTAAGTTGACCTATAACGATGCGACCAAGCAAGACATTCAGTCTTATGCTTTAAACCAAAACTTAACCACACTACGAAATCGTATCAACGAATTAGGTGTGGCTGAAGCCTTGGTGCAAAGTCAAGGTAGTAACCGTATCGTGGTTGAACTGCCGGGTGTACAAGATACTGCTGAAGCAAAACGTGTATTAGGTCGCACTGCAAACTTAGAGTTCCGTTTAGTTTCAGATTTAAATGATCAATATATTGACCGTTTTACCGGTAAATATAATGGGCAACCTTTACCTCCGGGTACTGAGGTTTTTGCTTATGAATCGTTAGACAGTGGTCGTGAGTTATTATTAAACCGCAACCGTATTTTAACGGGTGAACGCGTCCAAAATGCATCAAGTGGCTTTAGCCAAGATACTGGTGGCGCTGAAGTAAATATTACTTTGGACACTGCTGGCGGTAAGTTGATGTCAGATGCAACACGTAACGCTGTTGGTAAACGTATGGCAGTTTTGTTTATTGAAAATAAACAAAAAATTACCTCGGTTCCTGATCCTGTTACAGGAGCAATGACTGAAGTCCGTACACCATATACAGAATCTGTTGTGATCAATGCTGCGAACATTCAAGCTGTATTGGGTTCATCTTTCCGTATTACAGGCTTAGACTCACCTCAAGAAGCGTCTGAACTTGCTTTGATGCTTCGTGCAGGTGCGTTAGCTGCGCCAATGTACTTTGTTGAAGAACGTGTGGTTGGTCCGAGCTTAGGTCAAGAAAATATCGACAAAGGTGTACTCTCTACCCAAGTTGGTTTCATCCTTGTTGCGCTTTGGATGATCGTATTCTTCCGCCTATTTGGTTTAATCGCAGATATTGCGCTAGTGATTAACTTGGCAATGCTTCTGACAGTCATGTCTTGGATTGGCGCTTCATTGACCTTACCGGGGATCGCGGGAATCGTGATCACGATTGGTATGGCGGTCGATGCCAACGTACTGATCTGCGAGCGAATACGAGAAGAAATGCGCTGGGGCGCCTCGCCCAAACAAGCGATTATTGCAGGTTATGATCGAGCCTATAACACCATTCTCGACTCAAACTTAACCACATTCTTGGTTGCATTTATTCTGTTCGCGATTGGTACAGGTCCGATTAAAGGCTTCGCGGTTACACTGATGATTGGTATTATTTGCTCAATGTTTACTGCAATTACAGTCACTCGTGCAATTGTCCAACTCGTGTACGGTCGTAAACGTAACTTGAATAAGTTGAGCATATAGGAGATCGATGATGACTGATGTGACTCAACCGAAAAAGAAATATGGTCGCCCTGATGATGAGCATATAATTAATTTCATGAAGATTGCCAAACCAGCGGCAATCATCTCGATCATTTTGACCATCGCCAGTATCTTCTTTATCGCAACCAAAGGCTTAAATCTAGGATTAGATTTTACAGGTGGTGTTTCTGCTGAGTTGAATTATCAACACGCAGCAAAACCTGCTGATGTAATTGCCAATCTAGACCAAGCTGGCTTTAAAGATGCTGTTGTACAAACATTAGGTTCAAATAAAGACCTTATTGTTCGTATGCCTGCGCAAGATCTGAAAGTTGAAGACTTAAGCAATACCATTACTAAAGCTGTTCAATTACCGAATAATGCTGCTGTTGTTCATAAAGTGGATTCTGTCGGTGGTCAGGTAGGTAATGAACTGTATTTACGTTCTGCCGGCGCTGTTGCACTTGCAATGTTGCTTATGCTGATCTACGTGACCATTCGCTTCGAGTTTAAACTTGCAGTGGGTGCAGTCCTTTCATTACTGCACGATGTAATCGTAACGATTGGTATTTTTGCAATGATGCAGTGGCCATTCGACCTTACAGTCTTGGCAGCGATTCTTGCATTAATTGGTTTCTCACTAAACGATAACATCGTCGTATCAGATCGTATTCGTGAAAACTTCCGTAAGATTCGTGGTGCAACCCCATTAGAGATCGTCAATATTGCATTGACTGAGACCTTAAAACGTACCATTCATACCTCAATGACCCTATTACTGGTTGTACTTGCAATGATGTTCTTGGGTGGTGATGGTTTACACTGGTTCTCTGTGGCGATGTTTATTGGCGTATTTGTAGGTACTTATTCGTCAATCTATATCGGTACTGCATTTGCTTTGTGGCGTGGTCTTAACCGTCAAGACTTTATTGTTCAAGTTAAACCTGAATTTGAAGATGAAGAACACATTCCTCACTAAGCTTCAGTTTTAATTGGAAAAGCTCATCTTTGGATGGGCTTTTTTATGCTTAAAATTTACCTCACAACGCAAAGAAAATGGTCGTGTTATGATTGCTAAGACATTGTTCTACTTCACAATTGGATAAGCATCTAGAATTCACAAGCACAAAAACGAATTAAACACCCAGAATTCTAAAGGCTCATAAAATGCATAGGTTTTATTTATAATTAATGACTTGATGCAAATCAGATGTATAAATAATTAGGTGGTTGAGTACAGAATAGCGATACCATGTAAATTATAACTACTGAGCATAATATTTTTCACTTGGATAATATTTTACTTTTTCTTTCCATTTTCCATTGATTAAATGACGGTCTGTTACTTTGACTTGATTTCCACTTGAGGTGAGTTCATCTTCAATAAATTCTCGAACCAGTAATAGCCCCTTTTTAGGCACAACTTGGTACTCAGAACGAATATGATAACAACAGCCACTTTTATTAAGAGCAATGATCCGTTTGCGCTTTTTATCTAGCTGAAACATGCCTAAATTTTCTTGAGTGAGCACAGACAGCTCCTGACTTAAAACAAATTTTTGCTTGCTTTGATTAAACACATAAATATCATACACAGGACCACCATAAGGACCATAATGACCATTCCTTATTGCAAGGTCTTGTGTTCCATCAAAGTTAAAATCGTCAAAAATCAAAGGACTTTGTTCACCATAAAGCTCTATAACATTAACACTGGGCATAAAATTTTCATCTAAATACATGGTCAATTCATCAGAGTGAAATGCTTGAAATACTGCTTTACTGCCCTTTTTAAATAACTTTACTTCAGCCTTGTCACCACATTCATTCTTCTCACATGCCATATCAATAATGGCATCATAGTGTTTTGAACCATTCTTAATTTCAAAAACTTGTGCTTGTGCTATAGATAAGGAAAGTACAAGACTAATACCCACACTTTGACAGATCGTTTTAATTACTTGCTTCATCATTTTTATTCAGTCAATTTTGATTAAAATCATAACATCAAACCGTGAATAATAAAAAACCGCCCGAAGGCGGTTAGGTTCCCTCCTTAATCAAAGGAGGGTCGGGGTGGATTTAATCCGATAGCAGTTTAGTGCCCACCACCATTAATTGCTTTGGTCATCTCTTCAACAACTTTCTTGGCATCACCAAAGATCATCATGGTTTTGTCATTGTAGAACAAATCGTTGTCTAGACCCGCATAACCTGTTGCCATAGAGCGCTTGATCACCATAATGGTACGAGCTTTATGTGCTTCAAGAATCGGCATACCATAAATCGGTGAGCTTGGATCATCTTTAGCTGCTGGGTTAACAACGTCATTTGCACCAATAACCAACACCACGTCTGTTGCAGGGAAGTCCGAGTTAATCTCATCCATTTCCAAGATGTCTTCATATGCAACGTCAGCCTCAGCCAACAATACATTCATATGACCCGGCATACGACCTGCAACTGGATGGATCGCAAAGCGAACTGTTACACCTTGTTCTTTCAAAATTTCGCAAAGCTCTTTAACGGCATTTTGTGCACGACCTTGCGCCATACCATAACCTGGTACGATCACAACACTATCCGCATTCGACATCAAGAAGCCAGCATCATCCGCAGAACCTGAACGGTAGTTACGCTGAACTTGTTCACCTTTGTCCGTAGAAGCAACAGCTGCCCCACCCATTGCACCACCAAACAAGACATTGATGATTGAACGGTTCATTGCTTTACACATGATGTAAGACAGAATCGCACCTGAAGAACCCACCAGTGAACCTGCAACAATCAGCATGTTGTTTTCAAGCGTAAAACCAATACCTGCCGCAGCCCAACCAGAAAATGAGTTCAGTAGCGAAACCACAACTGGCATATCACCGCCACCGACTGGAGCAATCCACACCCAGCCAAAGACTAGTGCAAGTGCTGTCATCGCCCAGAAAGCCTGCATATTGCCAGTGGTAAAGAAGTACACACCACAAGCCAGCATCGCAAGAAAAACAATCGCTTGAACAGGTTTAACCCAAGCACCAGAAATGGTTTTTGCCCATTTCTTTGCAGCCAACTTACCATAAGCAAATACAGATGCTGTAAAGGTAATCGCACCAACAAAACAACCCACGAACAATTCAAACAAATGAACTTTGCTCATATGTGCATGCTGTACACCAGCAGCAGTTAAAGCAGATTCGTTTTGCGCAAATAAAGCAGTCAGTTGGTTGTTATGTAAAATCGCAGCAATCGCAATCAATACCGCAGCCAAACCAACAAGTGAATGCATCAATGCTACAGTTTCAGGCATTTGTGTCATTGGAACAGTACGTGCACGTGCAATACCCACAATTGCACCAAGCACCATTGCACCACCAATCATCCAAACGACTGGATGATCTGCAACAAAGAATGTGGTGATCACAGCAATCGCCATCGCGATCATACCGTAACGGTTACCAGCAATCGCAGTTTTAGGACCTGAAAGACCACGCAACGTCAAAATAAAAAGGACCGCACCAACAAGGTAGAACCAATCCGCATACTCTCGAATAAACTCCATAGATTAGCCCTCTTTTTTCTTTTGCTTTGGCTTAAACATTTCAAGCATACGTGCAGTCACTGCGAAACCACCAAAAATGTTAATACTTGCCAAGAACACTGCAATTGCACCAAGTACACTGACAACATTCACGGACTGAAATTGTACATTTGCTTCAACAACACCTGGAATTCCAACAGTTTGTATCATCGCACCAACAACGATAATTGAGGACAATGCATTAGTTACCGCCATTAACGGCGTATGTAATGCAGGTGTTACTCCCCAAACCACGTAGTAACCAACAAAGATGGCTAAGACGAAAATAGTAATAGTTTCAACCATGATGACTCTCCTTAACCACGCTTCAGCAGTACTTGACCGCCATGAGTTACTAGAAGTGCTTTTTGAATCTCATCTTCTTGATTGATCGCAAAGTTTTTCTCTTGATCAAATAAAGTTTCAACGAAATTAAATACATTACGTGCGTATAGTGCTGAAGCTTCAGTCGAAACTGTAGATGGAATATTTGGAATACCCAAAATAGTCACGCCATTGTCTGTGACAACATTTTCACCATTCTTGGAACCTTCAACGTTTCCGCCAGTTTCTACTGCCATGTCCAAAATGATTGAACCTGGTTTCATTTTGGCAACGGTCTCAGCCTTAATTAAGCGTGGAGCATCACGACCTGGCAACAACGCAGTTGTAATCACGATGTCTGCATTTGACACTGCTTTATCTACGATGACAGCTTGATCTTGAATGTACTGCTCACCAGGCATCCAGCCATAACCATTTTTAGCAGCATCGGCAGCTTTTTGCTTTTCTTCATCAGACATTGGAACGTCTAACCACTTTCCGCCTAATGATTCAACTTGGTCACGAGCAGTTGGTCGTAGATCTGTAGCTTCAACCACAGCACCTAAGCGTTTTGCTGTTGCAATTGCTTGAAGACCTGCAACCCCAACGCCCATAATGACGACACGTGCTGGTTTAACTGTACCCGCAGCAGTCATCAGCATCGGGAACATTCGTTGATATTCCGCAGCAGCAAGAAGCACTGACTTATAACCTGCAAGGTTGGCTTGAGAGGACAATACATCCATATTTTGCGCGCGTGAAAGTGTACGAGGCAAAAGCTCTAACGCAAATGCAGACACTTGTTGTGACGCAAATTGGTCAAGTTCAGTATTGCGATACGGGTCAAACATCGCCACGACGGTTGTACCCGCAGCAAGTTTTTGAATTTCGTCTCCTTGCGGTGAACGAACTTTCAGAATCATTTGACTACCAGTATAGGCATCATCCGTGATCTTAGCGCCGACTTGTTCATAAGCACTGTCAATATACGCAGCTTTCTTACCAGCTCCACGTTCAATGACAATGCTATGACCAGCACTAATCAACTTTTTTACTGTCTCTGGCGTTGCAGCTACACGGTTTTCACCGATGACAGTTTCTTTTGGGATTCCAATCTGCATGAGCGTTCCTCAAGCTAATTTTTCTTTAAGTCAACATCGTCAATAAACGATGCTTCCCCCAGATGCGTTTGTTATGAATTTTTGGATTCTAATTGAACTTTTTTAAAATACCACCCAATATTTATTTAATAAATACCCATATTTTGAACTGATGATTCATAAATATAATTGTAAGATATACCTACTATTCAATTTATTGTATTTTTCCTGTAATGCACATCCTGCATTTTCTAACATCCTTTGACTCCAGTTTGACTAATTGATCTTTTTTTCATCATATCTTTACTGTTTTTCATCAAAACTTGCTTCAATGGATTGGCATTTATGGCATTTTTTTATCTTTTTCTAGCGTATCCATTGTGGCTTAAATACGCTATAAAACAATAGATTTAACCTAAATATCATTCACAGTATTGGCATTTCTGACAATTTATAACTGTTTTCATCCTGCTTCAATTGGCTTTTTATGACATTTTTTTAGTCAAAAATGTAAGTCATTTTTCATTCCATTTTTTAATTTCATTAATAAAAAAAAGTACTTGGAATAAATAACCTCATTAACCTATATCCAAGTCAAAACCAATTACAAAAATTTTTACTCTTTTTCAATTTGCCATTTTGTCAATTAATAGTACCGAACACCATTCAGGTGAGTTGCTTATAAATTGCACCACTTTTGTGCAAAAAACAACACGACAATCTCAAACCGACAAAAACAAATTATTCAGCGTTGATTTTGATCAATTTTTTATTCTAATACGAGCTGATTGCCGAGTAAAAAATTGCATAAAGTATTATTTCCTTGTGTAGTATTCCTTTTATTATGCAAATTCATTGCTTTTTTGCATTTCACCTGATGAAAAACAACATTTATACTGCTTGTTCAAATATACATGTCGAATGACGACATCGTTAATGCAGTCAAATTCATGAAATTTTCTATCTCTAGCACACAGCTTGGTTCAATTTTCGCACTGGGTGCAGCTTTCTTGTTTAGTACTAAAGCTATTTTTATTAAACAAGCCTATGCTTTATCGCCATTAGTCGATAGTACAGTCCTTATGGCTTTACGAATGGCAAGTGCATTACCCTTCTTTCTTCTGTTATGTTGGTTCAATCACCACCATAACAAAAACATCACACCTAGGGATTGGGGTTTATTGGTCGCTGCTGGTTTGATGGGGTATTATTTTTCAAGTTGGTTAGATTTTGCTGGCTTAATGTACATCAGTGCTTCACTTGAACGAATTATTTTATTTCTCTACCCTACACTGACTGTAATCGCCACAAGCTTTATTTATAAACAGAAGTTAAATCTTAGAACCATCATCGCAATTGCATTAAGCTATGGCGGAACCGTCATTGTGATGCTTCAAGAGCAAAGTACTGTGCCACATGAAGGAAACTTCTGGCTAGGCGTAAGTCTAGTCTTTGCCAGTGCCGTGTCCTTTGCCACTTATTTATTGATGACACCACGTTTGATTCAAAAGTTTGGCTCATGGAATTACACAGGTTTGGCTTTGAGTATTGCTTGTTTTGGTACTTTAACCCATTTTGCTATTGCGACACCCCACCCAATACAACTCCTCAATCAACTGCCGATGACCGTCATTTGGTATGGTATTGCACTGGGATTATTGGTCACAGTATTACCTACGATTTTGGTGGCTCAGAGTATTTCTCGCTTGGGAGCAGCACAAGCTGCAATGATTGGTTCAATTGGTCCCATTCTCACCATTATTTTGGCAGTTGCTTTGCTGGGTGAACATATGAATGCGATACAATGGTTTGGTTGCTTGTTGAATATCATCGGTGTCATGATGATCACCTTATCTAAAAAGAAACTTGCACACTAAGTTTTGTAAAAGTTTGGAAGAAATATGCATTTTAAAATTGTATCGCCAAGTGCGTGCGTAGATATTGAAAATATCAAATTGGCTCAAACTCATTTAGAACGCTTAGGTCATCAAGTCAGTTTAGGACAACATGTTTTTGCACAATACCGTTATTTGGCTGGTACGATCGAACAACGTGTAGAAGATTTAAAACAAGCTTGTTTAGATCCCACCGTAGATGCTGTTTGGTGTGGTCGTGGTGGTACAGGCGCTGCGATGTTATTGCCCTTTTTAGGTGAATGGATTTTAAATAAGCCAATTATTGGTTATTCAGACACAACCGTATTATTAAATTATATTGCCATGCATGGTGGTCAAGCTTTACACGCCCCCGTATTTCAAGAAATTGCGGTTAAGAACTTAGATAATTCACCATTATCTTATGATGCATTAAAAACCGTTAGTCTATTAACTGCGGACTCTCACAAACAAAACCTGTATGCATTATCTGCTATAAATAGGTTTAATCAAAATCAAGTGCTTGAGAACTTACATATATTAGGGGGTAATCTGACAGTACTTTGTAGCTTACAAGGAACACCTCATGGTTTAGTGCTTGATCAACCGAGTGTCTTACTGATTGAAGATGTTGGTGAACCATATTATCGAATTGAACGCGCTTTCACTCAACTTCTACAAAGTATTCATACATCAAACCTCAAAGCTGTGGTGTTAGGTGATTTTTATCAGTGTCCACAGAAAAACGTACCTCAAACGATTGCAGAGATTGTCGCGGAACACTTAGAAGCGCTCAACATTCCACTTTACCAATGTGATTGGTTTGGTCATGGTGCAGTCAACCGCCCTTTTTGGATTGGTCAGAAAGGAAAAATTACAGGTACTCAGTTAATCATTGGGTGAGGCTACATAAAACCGATTGAATCAAGCGGTATAAATAACGGAACTCAACACTGATCGTGATGTTCAATCTTGAAAAAACTGCATATTGATTAAATTGCTGATCACTTCCTGAAAATGAGCCCCTGCTGAAGTTTGTCCCAATTCATCATTTGGATTTCGTAAGGGGCATTGTTGCAAGGATAAGCAACCACAACCAATACATTTATCCAACTGTTGACGTAATTTCAGCAAATCCATAATTTTCTGATCCAATTGGGTTTGCCATGCTTGAGACATTTCCTGCCAATCGGACTTACTGGCAACTTTCTGACGAGGCAGTATCGCGAAGGCATCCTTGACTTGTTGCAAACTGATGCCGACTTGTTGTGCAATTTTAACAATCGCAACACGTCTTAACATTGCACGCTGATAGCGTCTTTGATTCCCTTGCGTACGCGTACTCCAAATCAAATCTTTATCTTCATAAAAGCGAATCGCAGGTACACTTACCCCACTCCGTTGAGCAAGCTCGCCGATGGTCAACCATTGTCCCAAGTGCTTTTCCGCAAGCTGATTTTGCTCTTCATCAAGCATTTGAATCAGATTCTGTTGATCAATCTGTTTTGAATTTGTTTGCTCTGGCTGTTTTTGTTTCCCGCAATGATTTAATTTCAATTTTTGCTTGACCTACAGTTAACTTGAGCTTTGATACTAGCAAAAGTTTCCCATTGATAGAATGTTGACAATATGAATTCGAAATCAGATCTTCCACAAATCAAATCATTTCAGATGACCAACCCAAATACTCTTTATAATCCCACAGCATTTGCGTATAGTCATGTGGCTGAAGTGCGTCATTATTTACGTATTTTGCACATATCTGGACAAGGTGGTGAAAACCAACAAGGACAATTATCCAAAGATTTTGCGCAACAAGTTCATCAAGCTTTTATCAATCTGCAACACGCTTTACATGCAGTAGATGCATCATTAATGGATATTGCTGTTTTAAGAATACTCGTGGTCGATCATAGCCCTAAAAAACATCAGTTTTTAATTCAGGAAATGCAACAGCTTTGGAAAAATCAAAACTTTCCAGCTTGCACATTAATTCCTGTCCCGTGTCTTGCCTTACAAGGGATGCTCATTGAAATTGAAGCAACCGCTTATTGTATGTAACTTCGAGAACTAGGAAATTTTTATGAATGCTCAACTCGATATTAGCCAAAATAAAGCATTACTTTGGCTAATGGCGATTGCCTGTGGTTTATGTGCGGGAGCAAACTACTATAGCCAACCTTTAATCCACTCGATTCAACAATACTTTAATATGCCTGAATCGCAAGTTGCGCTTACTGTGACTTTTGCCCAAGTATCCTATGCGCTTGGGCTGTTATTCATTGTGCCTCTGGGTGATATTGTCAATAAAATTAAATTTATTCCGTGGCTGATGTTTTGTGCTGCCATTGGTTTATTGATGTGCGCTTTTGCCATCAATCTTCCTATGCTTTGGGCAGGTACCATTATTACAGGTTTATTTTCTGTTGCTGCGCAAGTTCTCATCCCGCTTGCGACCATGGCAGTAAAACCTGAAAAAACGGGTGAAGTAGTTGGTTTCCTCATGAGTGGTCTCTTGGTCGGGTTATTGCTTTCAACCAGTCTTGCAGGCTTGTTGTCAAACTTATTTAACTGGAAATTGATTTATTTTGTTAGTGCGGTATTGATGCTCATTTTGGCTTATTTACTGAAAACTCGCCTACCCCATGTGCCTATTTTAAAAATGAGCTATGCTCGAATTTTTCATTCGATGGCTTTGCTACTTAAAGAAGAACGACGTTTAATTTACCGCGCCATTATTGGTGGTTTTGTTTTCGCAGCCATGAGTATTTTGTTTTCTACGATTGCCGTTTTACTCACCTCAGAACCCTTTAAACTGCCAGATGTATTGGTGGGTGTAGCCACATTGATTGGTGTATTTGGTGCCTTAGCAACTGCAAAGATTGGAAAAATCGCCGATCGAGGACATACCACAATTCTGACTTGGATTGGAATCGCAGTCATGATTTTAAGTTGGGGACTACTCTATCTAGGGGGAACCAACTTAACTGCATACATTCTCGGCTATGGTCTCATTAGTTTTGGATTGGCTGTGGTACACACCAGCAATCAAAACATTATTTTCCGCCTACGCCCAGATGCAAAATCGCGAATCAATTCTATCTACATGACTGCCTATTTCACTGGGGGTGCATGTGGTTCAGCATTGGGCGTATATGCTTGGCATCACGGAGGCTGGACAATGACCTGCTTGGTTGGACTAAGTTTAGTATTTGGAGCAGCACTGTTTTCTCTTTTAGACCGCCTATATCTCAATAGAGCACAGACCATTTAAAGCATTCTAAAATCAAAATCCTTCAAAATTTGGGGGATTTTGATTTTTTAAGAGACTTATTATTTTAATAAAAATACGGACACTGAAATCATTCTATTTGAATAATATTCACTGTAACTATTGTGTGAAAAAATCGATCATAATATATTCACATTAATAGTCGCGATAAAACTCCAAAAAATGCGATGCACACAATTTAAATGGATATGCGGGTTACTATCTTGAAGCTATATGAATAAACAGTTGAGGAGCAGTAATTATACGGAAGATAAATCTCAGAACTTTAAAGAAATTTGTACAGGACAATCAATATTTTTGGGAAAAAACATCCAAATATCCATGATTATTCAAATTTAAAGTTGATACACTTTGGTCAAAATGATAACCCTGTCCTGTCTTTGTTAAAGTGTGATTGACGACATTCAAGTAAGTTTTTTCAACTCGCACAATAACCAACATTCATCCTCACAGATCAACCAAGAGTTTATCCCTTATGAAAAAAATACGATTAGCATGCTTACCGATCAGTTTTTTATGTACTTTTTCAAGCTTGGTCTCTGCTGCACCAATAGGAAATGAAAACTTATTATTAAGCCAAGCTTTTATAAACTGTGACAACAGTGCCCAAGGCATTATTGAACAGGCAGCTTGTCTAAAAGATGAGGAGGAGCGTCAAGATAAGCAATTGAATAGTATCTATAAAAAATTACAATCGCATTTGAATGCTACCCAGAAAACGAAACTGGTTGCATCACAACGTATTTGGCTACAATCACGTCAAAGTGATGCTGAACTGGAAACAACGTTGTATGGTCAATCACAGCCAGACAACTTGCAAATTGAACTTAATGAGATACAACGTACAGCAGCCCGCACTGCACAATTGCAACGCTATCTGATTTTATTGCAATAATGCAAATCAAAGCATAGAAGTACTCAAGAACGAACATCGAGATCAAGATAAAACTAAAGGTTAAACATATGAAAAAATTTAAAAGTACTACATTATTGTTTATCTCTCTTCTTCCTTTTGCAGCTTTTGCCGATGATGAAATGCCTCATCCTCTTCCAGATGATTCTTATATTCATGCCAAATTAAGCAGCAGTTATGCTCAATGTATCAAGCAAAGTGGTGCTGTAACATTTGAAATGCAAAGCTGTATGGACCAAGAATATGCTCAACATAAGAACCGCGTTGAACAGGCCTTTGCCAAAATCATCAGTCGTCCAGACAGTGTGAAAAAAGACCAACAGATGGATGAGATCGCAGCATGGTGGGAAAACACCAACAAGTATTGTAATTGGGATCCTAAAACCGAAGGACAGGGACAAATGTTAGATGCACAGTCTTGCCGCCTGAACCGTATAGCTAATCTTGCGGATAAACTCAGCCACTATTGAGTCTCATAAATTAAAACGAATACTAATCAGTATTGTAGACAGGATTTCGCTCTAAAATCTTAAAATATTTTTGCTCAAATACTTCGGAGCTTAACCGACCATTTGCAGAATGCCTTCTGATTTGATTGAAATAAACTTCAATCTATTCAAACAAGACTGAGTTTGTTTGTTTTAGCAAATATGCTGAGCATCACGAAGGCTGGACAATAACCTGCTTGGTTAGACTAAGTTTAGTATTTAGAGCAACGCTGTTTTCTCTTTTAGATCATCTTTATATCGATAAAATCCAATCTGCTTAAAAATATCTATGCAACAATCCCTCATGTTTAGAGGGCTTGTTTTCTTTCAATTCATGACACTTGTAATAATGGATAAAATGGCGTATCAAAATCAAAATTTTGAGGATTTTCCAAAATAATATGCATACTTGCCGGGATTACAGCAATCAAGATATTACAACTGTCTTGTAGCAATTTGCGATTCATCGAACTGTTATAGGTTGCTCCACCCAAAATAATTTGATGTTGTAAAGTCAATAAACGTTGAAAAACAATCTCTAATAATGTGATCGAATCCTGAGCCTGTCGTGCTTCCGTTGCACGCTTTTTTTCTGCAATAAATGCTTGCTTCCATGTTTTCTGATTTATTTTTTGATTTTGATCATCCCAAAAATTTTGAAATGTATAAGGACTTTCAATCAGTCGAGCAATTGCATCATGACATCTATCCCATAAAATATGCTGAATTTTTTGCTCTCGATCAAATCGCACTATACCGCTGAAAAATTGACTAAAATCTTGCTCACCGTCTTTGATTTTAACCCATTGTGGTGTGATTGCACTTAAAGCAATCCATAAACTGATGAATTTCAAATCAAGATCGCTTTCCAAAATCACAGCTTTTTTGAGCCAGCTCAAGCCACGATGTATACGTAAATTGAATTGCTCAGAATTTTCCGCTTTTTTACTTTTATAAACTTCTTCTAAAACCAACATCCCCAATACCTTAGATTATTTTTTTGATGATTTACCTTACGCAATGACAGTGTGGTGAGCAAGTGGTTTGTCTTATTTTAAAACTGATGAGAAAAATTTATCTTTATCACAATAACAAATCAGAAAGCCAACAATAAAATCTTCAAAATTTCAAAGCAGTTAACCAGTTCATTTAAAAAAATCTACGTCATTCACCTCAGTCATCCTATTCGAAATAGCACTAAATCGAGTGAAAAGTTAAGTGAAATCACTACTTAATGATCTTTTTTTTAAAAAATACATTTTATACTATTCTTAATAAGATATTTATAATAATGAAAAAATTATAAAGAAATAAAAAATAATTTATTTTTTAATCGTACATTATTTACTCTTTTAATTTTTTAACTTAAGATTAAATAAATTAAAAAATGTATATGTTATTAAAATATACAATTATTAGGAGAATGGCATGGATGACGCAATTTCCTTATCACAGCAATATGCACAAGGAATCACCGATCCAATTCAAGAGCTGGAAAGAGCGTTTGATGTTATACAACAGGTAAATGACAGCACTTTTATTTCCTTAAGCATAGAACGTGCTTATCGAGAAGCACACGCTTCGACTGAACGTTGGAAAGCCCATGCACCGTTATCTCTATTTGATGGTGTTCCCATTGCGTGGAAAGACCTTTTTGATGTGCAAGGAACTGTGACCACAGCAGGTTCAAAAAACCGAGAGCATCATGCCGTTGCACAGCAAGATGCAGATGGCGTCATGCAACTGACTCGTATGGGTATGGTCAATCTGGGAAAAACCAATTTGACTGAATTTGCTTACTCTGGGTTAGGTTTAAACCCACACTTTGGCACACCTAAGAATGTGGTTGATCCACGATGTATTCCTGGGGGATCATCATCAGGCGCAGCAACATCTGTAGGACAAAAAATTGTCCCTATTTCTATGGGTACGGATACCGCAGGTTCAATTCGGATTCCTGCATCCTTTAATGGCTTAGTGGGTTATCGAAGTAGCAGTTCACGTTATAGTAAAAAAGGCGTTTTTCCTCTTGCCGCAAGCTTAGATAGCGTAGGTCCAATCAGTCATAGTGTTCGTGACTGTATTGTTTTAGATCAGCTTATGCTTGGACAAATTCAGTCAAATATCCCCTCTCAACCGCAATCAAAAAACATGCAAATCTATGTCGATTTAGACATGCTTAACCACCCAAGCGTTCAGGATTGTGTGAAGCATAATTTCTTACAAACGATTGAAATACTCGAACAAGCAGAAATCCGTGTGGTGCATAAACGCATAGGTGCATTTAATCAAGCACAAACCCTGATTGACTCAGGTCAATGGCTAGGTGCTGCTGAGGCATATACCTTACATGAAGCCTTATTACACTGTGATCAAGCAGAATTTATGGATCAGCGGGTAAGAAAACGCCTGCTTTCGGCAAAAGATACCTTGGCTTCTAGCCAAATCCATCTTTATCAAATGGCACAGCATTTAAAAGCAAGCTTAAAAACAGAACTGGCCGAAGGATTTTTACTGACGCCAACTACTGCACATACTGCACCTGAACTTGCACCTTTAGAGGCAGATGAAGCCTTATTTATCCAAACAAATCTCAACACGCTTAGATTAACCATGCCCGGCAGTTATTTAGATATGCCAAGTATCTCACTTCCGAATGGAACCGACTCAAATGGGCGCCCTACAGGAATTTTACTCTCAAGCTACAGTGGTAATGATCAAAGTCTTTTATCTGCCGCCCTGAGTATTGAATATATTCTTCACAACAATGATTAGCACAATCATTTTAGTTCCACCAAACACTTAACTTTATTTTATCGAGGATGATGACATGGCTAAAAAGGAAATCTTAGTTTCATTTGGAGTTGACGTTGATGCAGTCGCTGGTTGGCTAGGGTCTTATGGCGGTGAAGACTCGCCAGATGATATTTCACGAGGCTTGTTTGCAGGTGAAGTCGGGTCAATACGTTTACTGAATCTATTTAAAAAGTATGGTTTAAAAACCACTTGGTTTATTCCAGGGCACTCTGTAGAAACATTCCCTGAACAAATGAAAGCCGTTGTAGATGCTGGACATGAAATTGGTATGCATGGTTATAGCCATGAAAATCCAATTGCGATGACACCTGAACAAGAGGAAGCAGTGCTGGATAAAGCAATTGCGCTCATTACTGAATTATCGGGCAAACGTCCAACAGGATATGTCGCACCATGGTGGGAATTCAGTAATGTTACCAACGAACTTTTGTTAAAAAAAGGCATCAAATATGACCATAGTTTGATGCATAACGATTTCACACCTTATTACGTTCGTGTGGGTGATTCGTGGACCAAAATTGATTATAGCCAACAGCCTGAAACATGGATGAAACCACTATTTCGTGGTGAGGAAACGGACTTGATTGAGATTCCTGCCAATTGGTATCTCGATGATTTACCCCCGATGATGTTTATTAAAAAATCTCCAAATAGTCATGGTTTTGTCAATCCTCGTGATATCGAACAAATGTGGAAAGACCAATTTGACTGGGTCTATCGAGAAATGGATTATGCCGTTTTCCCGATCACCCTACACCCAGACGTTTCTGGTCGACCACAAGTTTTATTGATGTTGGAACGTCTGATTGAACACTTCAAAGCCCACGATGGGGTGAAATTCGTCACCATGGATGAAATTGCAAACGACTTCGCGCAGCGCTGTCCTCGCAAAGGTTAAAAATTCCATAGAAGGAAAAGGAATGATGAGCGAAAACATAGATGTTAAAAGCAGCATTGATGTGAATCAGGCTGCTTCGCAAGATAAATTAATCAACTGGCATCCTGAGCAAATTCAGCAAAAAGATATCACTTATGCCTCTTGGATTGCTTTTTTTGCATGGGTGTTTGCAGTTTATGACTTTATTTTGTTTGGTACTTTATTGCCTGTCATGGGCGGTCATTTCAACTGGAATGAAGCTGAACAAGCCAGTTTAGTCACTTGGATTGCCATCGGCGGTGCAATTGTTGCGTTCGCTATTGGACCAATTGTAGATCGTATTGGTCGGCGTAAAGGGATTATTTTCACCATGACAGGTACAGCAATCGCTACAGCGATGACCGCCATGGCAGGAGTTGGAAAAAGCTCACTGGTTGCCATTCGTTCTGTTGCTGGTCTGGGTTATGCCGAAGAAGGGGTAAATGCAACTTATCTCACCGAAATGTATGCCACTTCAAAAGATGAAAAATTTCAAAAACGTAAAGGCTTTATCTACTCTTTGGTGCAAAGTGGCTGGCCTGTAGGGGCATTACTTGCAGCAGCATTGACTGCAATTTTACTTCCTTATGTGGGTTGGCAAGGTTGTTTTATTTTTGCTGCTATTCCAGCATTTATCATTGCTTTTCTAGCCAGAAATTTAAAAGAAAGTCCCCAGTTTCAAGTTGTGCAAAAAATTAATCAACTGAAACAGTCTGGCGAAAATGAACAAGCAGATCAATTGGCTCGTCAGTACCATTTAGATGACCCAGAACAACAAAAAGTGGGCGTGATGGCTGCTTTTAAAGGTTCGGCATTACGCCCAACATTAGTACTAAGTTTAGCGATTTTGCTGAACTGGTCTGCCATCCAAGTCTTTAGTGTATTGGGAACATCTGTGTTGGTGAATGTTCACAACTTGTCTTTTCAAAACTCCTTAATCATTTTGATTCTCTCGAATCTGATCGGTTTTGTTGGCTATTTGGTTCACGGTTGGTTAGGAGATCGTATTGGTCGTCGTAATACTGTTGCCATGGGTTGGATGTGTGGCGGTGTGGCGTTCTATGCCATGATCGTTGCTTCTCATGACCTGGTCACAGTGGTCGCCCTTTATAGTGTTGGTTTATTTTTCTTAACAGGTCCTTACTCTGCAATGTTGTTTTTTATGGGGGAATCTTTTCCAACACGCATACGCGCAACGGGTGGTGCGATTGTACATGCGATGGGACCGATCGGTGCAATTTTAGCTGGTGCAGGTATCACCAGTATTCTCACTGGTGGTGGAGCTTGGGCAAGTGCGGCAATTTGGTTTGGTGCCCTACCTTGCTTCTTGTCTGGTGTGGTCATGCTTATGGCACGCCATGTAAAACCTGAAGATGTGAAATAAGGAAATGAGCATGACTTTAAACAATACTCCCGTAGCATTTATTACTGGAGCTGCCAGTGGGATTGGACAAGCTTTGACTGTTGCATATGCAAAACAGAATATTCGAGTTGTTGGCGGTTATTTTGAGAAAGATCCACATGACCCAAACATCACCGAACAACTGGTCAAAGAGGTAGGCGGACAATGTGTCATGGTTGCAGTAGATGTGACCGATACTGAGTCTGTACAAAGCGCAGTACAAAGTGCAATAACACATTTTGGGCGCTTAGATTATGCGATTGCCAATGCAGGTTTGTTACGTCAAAGCTCAATCATCGACATGACAGATCAAGCATGGAATGAAATGTTAAATGTTGATTTAACTGGTGTAATGCGTACCTTCCGTGCAGCAAGTCTATACATGCAAAGTTCAGGTGCAATGGTTGCCATTTCCTCTATCGCAGGGGGTGTTTATGGTTGGCAAGCACATAGCCATTATGCTGCTGCCAAAGCAGGTATCCCTGGCTTATGTAGATCTTTGGCTGTTGAACTGGCACCTAGAGGAATTCGTTGTAATGCGGTTATTCCCGGTTTGATTGAAACCCCACAATCTTTAGATGCGCAAAATTCTCTTGGTCCTGAAGGTTTAAAACTTGCTGGACAGAAAATTCCCTTAGGACGTGTCGGTCGTGCCGATGAAGTTGCCAAACTGGTTCGCTTCTTAACCAGTGATGATGCCAGCTATATCACAGGACAAAGTATTATTGTTGATGGTGGGCTAACCATTCGTTGGCCTGATTAATCAACAATCCCCCTACTCATATGTTGAACAAGCTTGATTTTGAAATTTATTGATGAGGTCAAGCTGTTCTTTTTATTGGAAGAATACATGAAACCATTAAATGAATGTCGTGTTGTGGTGACGGGAGCCGCCAGTGGTATTGGTGCTGCGATTGCACAAGCATTTGCTAAGCAAAATAGCCGTTTGGTGTTATGCGATTTAAATGCTGAAGGTCTAGAACAAATTGCCCAACGCTGCCGCCAATTTGATACGCAAGTGACCACCATTATCGCAGATCTGGGCACTGAACAAGGTGCGCATCAAACTGTGGATTGCTGTGTGAAAACCTATGGTGGAATAGATGTTTTAGTCAATAACGCAGGCATTTTAACCCAAGCCCCTTGTACAGAACTCAGCAAGAAAATGTGGGACGACATGCTTCGTATTGACTTAACCAGTGTGTTTTTAACCAGTCAACGGGCATTACCTCATATGATCAAGCAAAAATGGGGGCGGATTATTAATATTTCCTCCCAACTTGGGATTAAAGGCGGGATTGAACTGGCACATTATTGCGCAGCCAAAGCCGGTGTAATCGGTTTTACCAAATCTTTAGCTCAAGAAGTCGCTAAAGATAATGTATTGGTCAATGCAATAGCACCGGGTCCAATCGCCACACCACTGGTCGATGGTATTAGCCAAAGCTGGAAAGATGAAAAAGCCAAACAATTACCTTTGGGGCGTTTTGGAACAGCTGAAGAAATTGCGCCAACCGTAATTTTATTGGCGTCGGATCCTGGCGGTAATTTGTACGTGGGTCAGACACTCGGACCAAACAGTGGCGATGTGATGCCTTAATCAATGGAGTAATGGTGCAATGTGTGGATTATGTGGATTGATAGGTGAACAACAGGATTGGACAGACAGCCTAAGATCTGATCTGCCTAGACGGCGAGAGCGTTTACGTAAAATTAAAATGCTTAATCACATTACTGCATCTTATCGCCTTTCTATCACTGACTTTCAGGGCGTGAATTATCTAATTCAGACACCTACCGGCAAACAAAGTATTGCCAATGGGCTTGATCAATTATGGAACGAAATCCAGCAATTAACGGGGCAAAAAATAGATGTTCTTGATCCTCGACTGTTATCACATTTAGAGGCTTTATAAATATGACGATACCTGTGCATATTGTGACTGGTTTTTTAGGCAGTGGAAAAACCACGTTGATAAAAAAATTACTGACACAAACACAAAATGACAGCACGATCGTTTTAATTAATGAATTGGGTGAAGTCGGTATTGATCATCTGTTGGTACAAACAGTCGCGGAGAATACCTATTTGCTCGCCAATGGTTGTATGTGTTGCAGTGTTTTAACCGATTTAAAAGATAGCTTGTTAAAACTCTTACAACAACGTAAACAGGGAGAGATTCCAGATTTTAAGCGTGTCATTATTGAAACCACAGGTTTAGCTAATCCAGCAGCGATTTTAAATACAATTCATCATGATACACATATTAAAAATCAGTTTTATGTACATGGCTTAAGTACGGTTGTTGATGCCGAGTTAGGTCATTTACAGGCTAGGTTGCATCCAGAATGGTTAACCCAAGTCGTTGCTGCACATCAGATTATTTTGAGTAAGACTGATCGGGTTGATCTTTCAACACAACAGCTTTTATCTGAGAAAATCCAACAGCTTCACCCTGAAGTGAATATTCAATCCATCAATCAAATTGATTGCGTTGATGACATTTTTTCTCAAGATTTAGCGCAGCAACAACATCTTTCACGACCGCAATTTTTTCTAAAAACTCAACAAGACCAGCATGCAATGACTCAAAGTTGCGTGCTGGAATGGACAACAAAACTGGATTGGATGGTATTCGGACTATGGATAAATCTATTACTTAAACAATATGGTGAAAATATTCTACGGATAAAAGGGATTTTAAACTTAACTGAATTTGACCAACCTGTTTTGATTCACGGCGTACAACACTGTTTATACCCACCAGAGCATTTAGCCCAATGGCCGTGGGAAGATCGCTATTCGCGTATTGTCATGATCGTGAGACATGTTGATCTTGAACAGATAAAAAAGTCATTTCAAATTTTTATGGAAAAGCTGAACTAAGTTAATTACGAAAACCTTCAAACTTCTGTGTTTTTAAAACATGGAACAGGATTTCTATGCCTAGATTTAACTAAAAATATTTTCTCAGACTTCAATTTTTAAATTTTTTATGAGGATTTATCACAACTTGCAAAGATAAATACAGCAATGATCAAGGAGTCATCATGAGCTAGAACAATTCAAAAAGTAGGGATACTGAGCTTTTAAAGCTTCTGTTTTTTTTGCCGAAAAAACATGAGTTACTCAAAAATATGGAGTAAAAAATGAAAAAAATCGTATGGATGATGGCATTCGCAGGATTATCATCAACATCATCAATTTATGCAAAAAATGCTTTTACAAGTGACAGCCCATGGATGTTGGGCGATGGACAGGGTCAACGTACAGCTTTAATTGAAAAAGGCTATGATTTTGGCATAAGTTATACGGGTCAAGGTGCAACTGTACTTGATACCCAAATCAGTAGTGAAAAAGACTCGGCTTATGCAGATCAATGGAGCTTTTTGGGAAATTTTGACTTAAATAAAATTTTGGATTGGAACGATACTGAAGCGTTGATCAATATTACTTATCGCTCAGGTCAGCAAGTTGAAAATAAGTCACAGGTGTTGTCTCCACATATCAGTCAAGTTCAAGAAGTGTATGGTCGAGGACAAACATGGCGTTTAACGGACTTATGGATTAAAAAGAAATTCTTCGACCAGAAGTTAGATGTAAAAATCGGACGATTTGGTGAAGGAGAAGACTTTGCCAGTTTTGATTGTGATTTTCAAAATCTTGCTCTATGTGCAGGTCAAATTGGACATTGGTCAGGAGATCAATGGTATAACGGTCCTGTAAGCCAATGGGCAACTCGTGTTAAATGGAATATCTCTCCAAATTTATCAGCGCAAGTTGGTGTCTATGAATACAATCCTGAAAATCTAAAAAGAAGTAAAGGCTTTAACCTGAGTACAGATGGTTCCAAGGGCGCACTGCTTCCAATAGAGCTGATTTGGAAGCCTGAAAATTTAATTCAAAACTTGGCTGGTGAATATCGTTTAGGTTATTACTACAGCACAGCTGATGTAACAAACGTGCAAATCCAAAACGATCGTAAAGAACATAAGAACGGGACTTGGATTTCAGCCAAGCAACAGTTAACAAGCCATGCTGGCGATGTAAATCGAGGTTTAACATTGATGGGGCAAGTTGCTGTTTATGACAATAAAACCAGTATTTTTAATGATGCAGAAACACTTGCTGTGACTTATAAAGGTCTATTTGATCAGCGTAAACAAGATGAAATTGGGCTAGGTATATCACGAATTGCTGTCGACAGTCGGCAAAATCCCCATTTGAATAACGAGATCAATGCTGAATTGTATTATAGTCTGCTCGCAACACCGTGGCTTAAAGTGCGCCCCAACCTGCAATATATTGACCGTATTGGCGCAAATAAAAATCAGGGTGATGCCTGGGTAGCTGGGTTAAAGTTTAATCTAAACTTTTAACATGGCTTCAACAGCACTCCACCAAGTTAAAACGTAGTGACTCGTATACACTACGTTTTAACTTAAAGCTAAGTTATAGTCAGCAAAAGCCTGTCATTTACAAAAAAGTAAAATCAGCATATACAATACTTAAGCTTGATCATGATGATCAGTTCTAAGGGTTTTAAATCATAATTTTGGTTTAAAGACAACGTTTGTAATGGTCGTTTGTCCCTAAAAAAGCAGGATAATGCATACTTTGAAAACATCATCTAAACCGACTTTAAGGGTCTTAGGTACTTCAGTCACCCTAATTGAAGCAATAAGAAAACAAGCTGAAATAGATCTTGGTTTTGATATTGAATATCAAATTCACGACCCTCAAACCGCACAACGTATTGCAGTATTAAATCCAGATCAATATGACCTTTATGATCAATGGTTCCATAATATTGATTTTGTTTGGCCAGTCAGGTCCATTCAGCCCATAGAAATTAAGAAAATTCACCGCTGGGATGAAGTCAATGATTTAGCAAAGAAAGGAACTTTACTTGCTGATCAACCGTTGGCAAAAGGTGGCGTTCCAAGTCAACGATTATATGTACAAAAAGATGGTACGTTGGGTAGTCAGGAATCTGAATATATCAGCATGCTTCCCCTTACCCACAATGTAGACAGTTTTATTTATTTTCCAAAATTTTTACCTAAAAACTTACATGATCAACCCGAAAGTTGGGCATGGCTATTAGAGCAAAATTGGAATGGTTGTGTCACGGTACAAAACGATGCTGCGATTGGTGCACTCGATTTAGCAATGGCAGTACAGGGTTCGGGGCAATTGCAGTTTAAAGATATCGGTAATTTATCTTTATCTGAAATTGATCAATTGACTTCAATCTTGCTTGAGCTTAAACAGCAACAACATTTCAAAGATTTTTGGGCTGATGATGCACATGCTTATAATTTAATTGTCGATCAAAATATTCATATCGGCAGTTTATGGTACCCCGCACTGATCAAATTACTAAAAGCAAAACGAGATTTTAAAATTGCAAAACCTGTAGAAGGATACCGTGCTTGGTTTGGCGGATTGGCATTATCTCGAAATTTGCAGGGACAAATGAAAGATCATGCTTATGCGTATCTCAACTGGTGGCTTAATGGTTGGGCAGGTGCCATGATGGCAAGACAAGGCATGTATATTTCAAATCCACTACGAGCACGAGAATATTTAAGCTCGGCTGAATGGGATTTTTGGTATATGGGTAAACCTGCTGCGGAAGCGTTAATGGGAATTGATCAACAACCTTTAATTAAAAAAGGTATGCTGCGCCAAGGCGGTTCCTATATAGAAAGAATGGGGCATATCGGAGTCTGGAATTCTGTAATGGATGAACACAACTACTTAGTCAGAAAATGGAAAAACTTGATGCAACACTAGGCTACGATCGCTATTCCATTTAAATGATTAGGAAATTCTTTCTAGATATGGAGGAATATTCGGTTCAGGAATAATTGAAAAGACTTTTAAATATTCAACCGAACGCTTTTTTGCATTAATCAAATGCTTTTCTAAATATTCCAAGCCTTGATCTATCGAGCCACACAACAAGGCTTCTAGAATTGCTTTATGTTCTTCTAACATCAACTCATAATTGCTCAGATGAATCGCATCATGGATCACTCGGCTAATCAAAATAGAGCTCTGCGCATTGTATAAAATATTTGCCATTTTCTGATTATGCCATTTGATATTGCACAAGGTTTGATGCAGATCAGCTTCAATCTGTTGGATCAATGAGGCATTCACGTCCTGTTTATGGGTTTGTGCGTAGCGAATACGATTTAACATCTGCTGAATATCGTCATAAGAAATATGATGAATATTGGCTTTTAACGCCAATGGTTCAAGAATTAAGCGCAGTTCATAGTTTTCGATTACGCTTTGTGCAGTTAATGGACCAGCAAGCCAATCTCCGTATGCCTCTTTTTCGACTAAGCCTTGTAAATGTAGACTTTTTAATGCCTCACGTACAACATTGCGTCCCACATTAAAATGCTCAGCAATGCGCTGTTCATCAAGTCGATAGTGTCCATGTAAAATAATATAAGATATGCATTGATACAGCTCATCATAGACTTTATCGCTTAATAAACGGGTATCAATAATGTCCTCATCAGATGCTAGCCCCAATAATTCTCGTGTGATCTCCAGTCTAATCGGTTCAATATCATTTGATTGTTCTGGATTGACCAAATAACCTCGACCTTCAAAACGTGAAATTAATTGTTGATCAAATAAAAGTTGTAATGCCTTACGAACAGGAACACGGCTGGTATTAAAAATATTCGAGAGCGGTCCTTCTAACAGAACAACACCAGTAGAAAGCGTATGACTGCGAATCACATTTTGCAAAGTCTCAAAAATACTTTGATAGCGTGAATTTGCTTGAGAAAATGTTTGAGCCGTCATAACAGGATATACAATTTAAAGTGGACTGGAATCTAGTAAATCATAATTTACACCAATAATGATCAAGCTGGGCAATGTGATCAAAACAATTTTAGAAAACAATGACTCAGATTCCATTGGCTTTCATGTTATATCTTAAAAGGTCAATATAGCCAAATATAAAAATTGATATGGGGTAACAAAAGAAAAAGTTACCTATTTTAATCACAACGCTATGATTAAAGGTAACTTTTCTATTTTCAATAACAACAAAATTTAAAGTATTGCAGCATTAGAAATTAATATTAAATTTTACGCCACCTACCCATGCATCACCATAGGCTTTATTGGCACCAATATTTTTGACATATTGAATATTTGGACGCACTGTTAACCAAGAAGCTGCTTTTAAGCCATAATAAATTTCTGCATCCAACTCATCATCAAACTTTTCATTGTTGACTTTGCCTTTAAACTTTATTGCATCTGTATTTACACCAATCCTCGCTAAACCAATTCCAATTTCATCGCTTGGGCGAGCATCAAATAATCCCTTGTAGACCACTGCAATATTTTGCGCATCACTATAGGCACTAGTTTTATCATCATAAAATGTCGCTTGTCCCATCAAGGTCAAACCACGAGATTCATCGCCATGGTGACGAGTCAATTGCTGCTTTGCTGAAAGCCAAGCCGCCCATTTATGATTATCAGCATCAAACTTTTGGGAAATTCCCGGAACTGAATAATCCACCTGTACATTCTGTGTATCCACAGTACTGGTAAAGTAACCAAGTCGGTACTCTCCCGGCAAACTTAAATTTGCACTGGTTTTTTTCGGTTGCCAGACAATTTCCAAAGGAATCACAGCGCCATCTGAACCATCAGTACTTAAATTAAAACCATCACTTGCCGTAGTCGCATTGGCGTTAACGGTATTGCGTTCATATATTCCCATTTGAACGGCTAATTCTGGATGAATATTGTATTTAACTCGCCCTGCCCATTGGCTCACAGGACCGTTGTACCATTGATCTCCAGCCCAGTTTGCAACCTGACCACCACATAAAGCAAGGTTTTGAAATTCACAATCAAATCCAGCAAAGTCTTCACCAATACCAAAGCGTCCCAACTTGATATCCAAACGCTGATCAACAAATTTCTTTTTAATCCATAGGTCTGTTAAACGCCAAGTTTGACCTCGACCATATACTTCTTGCGTCTGGTTAAATTGTGGCGCCATGACATCGGCTTCGGTATTGAGTGCTTTTCCACCACGATGGGTGATGACAATTTTTGCTTCTGTATCACGCCACCCCAATATCTTATTTAAATCAAAGTTTGCACCAAAAGCCCATTGATCTGCATAAGCATTGCCCTTGCCATCACGATCAGCACTCATGACACCTGCAAACTCACCTGTATACCCCACATTAAAGTCATAGCCTTGATCTTTTAACTGGGTTCTTTTACCGTTCCAATCTCCAAACATCCACGGGCTATCTACACGAAAAGCATCTGCTGCGATTGCAGCGTTCATCGTTAACCCACTTGATAATGCAATGATTGTGAGTTGTACTTTTCTACGATTTCCATTTTGAATTTTCATGATATTGTCCTTAATGATCTTATCTTCGCCCTTATGATTAAATGGCGGTTTTCTCTTATTTATCGCGTTCAATGCGATAAAATTCGGTTATTAATTGACTTGTGCCAGTGTGATTTTTTGGTAGCTTTTCGCATAAAAAATTACGATTAGGAAGCAGATCAATGGCAATACATAGGCAATGTGTGTTCCATAGTGATCAGCCAATTTCCCCATGAAAAAAGGCATAATGGCACCGCCCACAATCGCCATGATCATAAATGAGCTGCCGATTTTTGTTTTAGAACCGAGATTCTTAACACCCATCGCAAAAATGGTCGGGAACATAATCGACATAAAGAAAAAGATACCAATCGCTGCGATTACTGAAATATATTCAGCGCCAGATAAAATCACGACACACAGCACACTGTTAATTACGGCATAAATCAACAACAAATGATTCGCGGAGATTTTGGACATGATGCCAGTGCTGACAAATCGCCCTATCAAAAAAGCCAGCATGGCAATAGATAAGAAATATGCGCCTTGTTGGCTTGAGCTCTGTGGCCAAGTTTCGACCACCAAGTTAATAAAAAATGCACCCACGCCAACCTGTGCGGCGACATAGAAAAACAGCGTAATAACACCAAATTTAAATTCTGAATGTGACCACATCGATGCACTATTATTTTGAAGATTGGCTGCATCCAATTTCGCTTCGTTTTCACGTAGATCAGGAAGTTTTGCTTTAGCAAAAAATACAATCAAAACAATAACAATTGCAGCAATACCGACATAGGTATAGGTCACAGCATCAAAACTTGCAGCACTGTCACCTTCAACCGAATTAAAGAAGAACAAACCTCCAATCAACGGACCAAAAAATTGTCCCAAGCCATTAAAAGACTGAGATAAATTAAGCCGCTGTTCAGCAGTCGACGGATCTCCCAATGCAGATGAGTAAGGGTTTGCAGCTGTTTCCAAACATCCTAGCCCTAAAGCCAGTACAAATAATGCAAATAAGAAAAAGCTAAATGTCATCATATTAGCCGCAGGAACAAAGAGCAGTGCCCCGATTGCATAAAGGGAAAGACCGAGAATAATCCCTGCTTTATAACCTCTTTTTTCAATAAATAAACCTGCAGGTAGAGCAATCACAAAATAGGCACCAAAATAAGCAGCCTGAATCAGCCCCGATTGTGCTTTAGAAATATGCAAAGCTTCCTGAAAATGTTTATTTAAAACATCGACCAAACCATACGACAATCCCCACATAAAGAAGAGTGTCGTGACCAATATCAACCCCATCCTAAATTGGGGTTCTGTAATTTTTGCCTTCATGGCTGAATTCCTTATATCATTCGGATTATTGTTTTAGATCAAATATTTTTTCCATTTCGATCCATTTTTCACCAGGTTTTGCACTTGGCAGTACTTGTTGGTACTGCGACATCAAAGTTTCCCACTCAAGATTTTTCGGTTCTGAATCCGCAACACTTTGTGCTAGGTCAGCGTCATAATCGTCAGTGGTGTCCATAATCATAAAAAGGCGATTTTCGACTTGCCAAATCTGCATATCCAGCACACCACGATTGCGAATATTGGTGGTGATTTCTGGCCATACTTTTTGATGATACTGTTGATATTGCTGGATCTTTTCAGCATCGTTCACAAGGTCTAAAGCCAAACAATAGCGTTTCATCTTTCGCTCCAGTTTTCGGCATATCTGTCTTAATCTTGATCTAAGGCACGATCTAAATGGGTATAACCGCCATCAACATATAAAAGTTGTCCAGTTGTATGCGATGAACGATCAGACAGTAAAAATACCGTGGTATTTGCAATTTCATGGGTCGTCGTCATACGATGACCAAACGGAATATTTTGGGTAATTTGTGCTAATTTCTGGGTCGGGTTATCAAAGCTATCCACCCAACGTTGATACAGTGGTGTCATGACTTCAGCAGGTAAAACCGCATTGACCCTCACCCCATCATCTTTAAATTGCGCAGCCCACTCTCGTGTCAAAGCCAATCGACCACCATTTGCTGCTGCATAACCACTGGTATGTCCCTGCCCTGTGACTGCAACTTTAGAGCCTATATTGACGATGCTGCCTTTGCTTTGTTTGAGATGCGGTATGCAAAAGTGCGCCATTGTAAAATAATGAATCAGGTTTTTATCTAAGGACTGTCTAAACGCATCAATACTGTCTTCAAGTCCGACATTGTCATTTATTCCAGCATTGTTGACTAAGCCATCTAGACGTCCATATAAATCAATAACCTTCTGAACGTTTTCTTGGCAGGCTTTTTCGTCGGTCAAGTCCAGTTGATGAAAGGAGTAATTTGCCTGCGTTTCCTGTAAAGATGCTTCGAATTCTGAACTCAGAGCTGAACGACCAAAAATGGCAACCGTTGCACCCTCTTGTGCCAGTAATAATGAAATTGCCCCACCAATTCCGGCACCACCACCTGTAACGATAAAGACTTTATTTTTGAGGTGTAAATCCATCTTTCCTATCTCCTATATTTAAAATCTTTTAAATTTCATAGCTTATATAAGCGTTTAGGTGTATCTGTTTCGACCTGTTTACGTTCTGAGTCACTCCAGTTGCGTGTCCATTCATCCCAAAATGCCAACAATGTGTCATAGCGATGGGTCGCAAAAGACACAGGCCAATCTGATCCCCAAAGCAAGCGTTCAGGACCAAAGAGTTCTAAGGCAATATCAAGGTGGGCTTGAAAATCTTGTGCTTTGCAGTGTGCACCCGCCTCTGTCACCAAACCTGAAATTTTGCAGTTCACATGTTTTAATGCGGCTAATTCTTTCATGTTCTTTTTCCACACAGTAAAACCATCACTGGAATAGATCTGTGGCTTGGCTAAATGATCAATCACCAACGCATATTGATCATGTCGTTGGGAAAATTTTACGGCTGCATCCAAATCTTTCTGATGAATCAAAACACCATAAAGCAACTCAGCTTGCTGAATTTTTTCTACGCCCAGATTAAATTGGTGGTTGTTCAACATATAGGCTGTAGGATCAGGCTCATCTTGAAGCATGTGACGAAAGCCTTTTATCCGCTTATTTTGTTTGAATTTTTCCAACTGCATTTCAGCGTCTTTTTTAAAATCAAACCATGCCACAATGCCTTTGATAATCGAATGTTGCTCTGCCAGTCCATTCAGATATTCATTTTCCTCCCAAGACGGTCTTGCCTGAACAGCGATCAAACCTTCTATTCTGGCAGGCAATTGCACGAACAAATCTTCAGGAGACATGTCTTTTGCAATGGCGCTTAAGTCATCCGTCATCCAAGGGAATTCAACTGGATTGTATTTCCAAAAATGAATATGGCTATCAATCACTTATATACTCCTTGTGGCTTTATGCAGTTTCATTCTTTTCTCAATGGATGAACTGTAAAATCATCCTTAAAAACTCATCCACGATAAAACCACAAATCAGCGCGTTTTACTTTGTGAATCATGCCCTGTGATACTAGAGTCTAACTCTCGTGTATCAGGCTGGCTGATCTCACCGTATTTGCATGCTACATTTCTTTAGCATGAATCACTTTTGTCACTGAAAAATTCAGCCTATCAGCCCTTAAATCTATATTTCTCAATAGATGCTGGTTTCATTTCAATTGAGAAGCCTGCGAGAGTTGGAGGCATATAAGCTGCATTTTGAATCACACAAGGATCGATAAAGTGCTCATGCAAATGGTCCACGTATTCTGTGACACGACCTTCTTTGGAGGTTGAGAACCATAAATAATCAATCATAGAAAGATGCTGAACATATTCACACAGCCCTACACCACCTGCATGCGGACAAACTTTGAGTTTGTACTTTGCTGCCATGAGTAATACTGCTAGCACTTCATTGATTCCACCCATGCGACAAGCATCAATTTGAACAATATCAATCGCTTCACGCATAATAAATTGTTTAAACATGATGCGATTCTGGCACATTTCACCTGTCGCCACTTGAATCGGCTGAATCGCAAATCGGATTGCACGATGCGCTTCGACATCATCGGGTGAAGTCGGTTCCTCAATAAACCATGGATTGGAAAATGCCAGTTGCTTCACCCACTCAATAGCTTGCTCACGTTCCCAAATCTGATTGGCATCAATCATTAAGTGACGATCAGGACCAATGATCTCACGTGCAATTTTGACCCGACGTTTATCTTCCTCAACATCGCGACCTACTTTTAATTTGATATAGTTAAAGCCTTCATCCACAGCCTCTTGGCAAAGTCGCGCAAGTTTTTCATCGCTATACCCCAACCATCCTGCTGAAGTCGTATAACAAGGATAACCTTCTTCAAGTAAAGTTTTCTCACGTTGCGCTTTACCAATTTCATTCGACTTTAATAAGTTCAAAGCTTCATCAGGCGTAATACAGTCAGTTAAATAACGAAAATCAATACAGTTTACTAACTGTTCAGGGGTCATATCCGCAACCAGCTTCCAAACCGGTTTAGCTTCACTCTTTGCCCATAAATCCCAAATCGCATTCACCACTGCGCCAGTCGCTAAATGCATCGCACCCTTGTCTGGTCCAATCCAACGGAGTTGACTATCTGAAGTTAAATGTCGCCACATCAAGGCAGGATTTTTCTTAATCTCATCAATATCTAGACCAACCACCAGATGGCGCATCGCTTCAATTGCTGCACAGCAGATTTCATTACCACGACCAATGGTAAATGTGAGACCATGTCCTGTCAGCGCTGGACGATCCGTTTTTAAGATGACATAGGCAGCTGAATAATCTGGATCTGGATTCATCGCATCTGAACCATCCAATTGCTGTGAAGTGGGGAAACGAATATCCAATACTTCTAAATCCGTTATCTTTAACATTCCTATTCCTTTTTAAATGCTGAGCTTTTTTAAAGACAAGTCTTCCTAAGGCATCGAATTTAAATGCCTTGTTTGTGTTACTTAAAAATTAAATCTATTCAGATAAATCTGGCTTATTCAGCATTCACAACTTTCTGTCGTTGTTCGCCTAATCCCTCAATACCCAATCGCATCACTTGCCCTGCTTTTAAATACACAGGTGGCTTTTGCCCAAGCCCTACACCAGGTGGCGTACCCGTAGAGATCACATCACCGGCCTGTAAACTCATAAACTGGCTTAAATAACTCACAATGGTGGGTATATCAAAAATCATGGTATTGGTATTGCCATCTTGATAACGCTGACCATCCACCTCTAACCAAATTTTTAACTGATGTGGATTTTCGATCTCATCCTTGGTCACGAGCCATGGACCTGTTGGACCAAAAGTGTCGCAACCTTTGCCTTTGTCCCAAGTCCCTGTACCTTCAAGCTGAAATGCGCGCTCTGAAACGTCATTAATCACACAATAACCTGCAACATAGTCCATTGCCTGTTCTTTACTGATATAACGACCGTCTTTAGCAATAACGACACCCAACTCAACTTCCCAATCGGTTTTGAATGAATGCTTTGGAATTTCCACATCATCATTTGGTCCAACCACTGCACTGGTCCATTTATTGAAAACCACTGGTTCAGCAGGAACTTCTGCACCTGTTTCCGCAGCATGATCAGAATAATTCAAACCAATACAGATAAATTTACCAATATTACCCACACATGCACCAAGGCGCACATTCTCGGCAACCAAAGGCAGGCTCGATAGATCCAAATTTCGAATCTTATCTAACTCGGTGGCGAGCACCTGACCATTGATGTCTTGAACCACTGAAGACAAATCCCGAATTTGTCCCTGTGGGTCTAAGATTCCTGGCTTTTCTTGTCCTTTTACACCATATCTTAATAATTTCATTGTTCTATCCTAGATCTGTTTGAAAATTAATTTGACCAACCACCATCAATCATATTGATGGTTCCAGTTGTGAATGAGGATTCATCACTTGCCAGATAAAGCGCTAATGCGGCTATTTCTTCCGCTTTACCAACTCTACCCATCGGTTGGCGAGCAACAAACTGAGCATAGACTTCATCAATGGTTTTATTTTGCTCTTTGGCTTGGGTTTCAATACGATCATGTAGTGATGGAGAGTCTACAGTTCCCGGACAGATCGCATTGCAACGAATTCCTTGACCGATAAAATCTGCTGCGATCGATTTGGTCATACCAATAACTGCAGCTTTAGTGACACTATAAGAAAAGCGATTCGGTACACCTTTAATACTTGATGCCGCAGATGACATATTGATGATTGAAGCATTGGCACTTTTTAACATTGTGGGTAAAAAAGCCTGAATCATGTGGTACATCGAATCGACATTCATCGTAAAAGCACGCTGCCATTGTGTTTCATCACATTCTAAGATTGAACCTGCAGGAACCCAACCAGCACAATTGAACAACACATCAACTTGCTGATATTTTTTTGAAAATTCAATAATTTGCTGACGATTAGTAATATCTAAATATTCCACTTGGATATTGTCAGAATGGCTTTTGAGTTCTTCAAGCAGTTCTAAATTAATGTCCGTAGCAATGACCTTTGCGCCTTCTTTTGCAAAGCTTAATGCAGTGGCTCTACCAATTCCCTGAGCAGCTGCTGTAATCACACACGTTTTATTTATCAATCTCATTCCTTCGTCCCTGCTTTTTACTTTATACTATGGTAAATGCTAAATTGACTAGACCAATTAATTGGTCTAGTCAATTTAATTGATCAAAAGTGTTTTGGCAAGACCAATTTTTGTAAAAGTTGAAATTTATGACTCAAACTCGTCTCTATCAAAATATCTTTAATAAGATTCAAGATGATATAAAGAATGGAATTTATCAGTTAGGTTCAAAGTTACCGCCTGAACGCGATCTTGCGCAGCAGTTAGGTGTAAGTCGTACCTCAGTACGTGAAGCAATCATTGCACTTGAAGTGAATGGAATTGTTGAAGTAAAACTGGGGAGTGGCGTATATGTCATTAAAGATCAACAAGATCAGGCTTTAGAACAAACGGGTTTTAATACCAATATACATCCTTTGCTGATTCCTCATTTAAAAGAAGATTCCGCGGTTACGCCATTTGAAGTCTTAGAAGCCCGTTTGCAGATTGAGCCCTATCTTGCAGAACTGGCAGCAAAGCATCGTACGGATGAACAATTAGAAGAGATTAAAGAAGCATTTTTTATGAATGTTCGAGATAATTTAGAGCATTCTAGCGAGCATATTGGTGATCGTTTATTTCATATTCGTATTGCTGAAGCGAGTCAAAATAGCGCTTTTTCTTTTTTTCTGAAATATTTGCTCGGGAAACAATATACCGAGCTGTTCAGTCGTATGCGTAGTTTATATACTCCTGAAGATATGCCATTAAGATCTCAGCATGAACATCAAGAAATCATGGCAGCAATCCAGAGCCAAGATGGAGCAGCGGCATACAAAGCCATGCAAAAACATTTGCAGAATGTCATCAATATCTTTTCAAGGAAGGTTTAGGTTAAATATACTGATACTTGCGTAAGGCTATGTTACATAAAGCCTTTAAAGATAAAGTTTTTCCTAAGTTAATTAAATTTAAAATCACTAAAGACCTCATTAATTTAATTCTCCAAACGATTTAATACGCTGCTGTTCTTAGCAAAACCTAAAAACAGCTTTTTAAATGGGTGAAGGTATTTTTAAAAAATAATTTTCGAGCTTAAGCCCAGCACTAAAGCATTATCAACATAATTCGTTGCTCCAGGATTGATTACATATTGAATATTAGGTCTAAGCATCAACCACTTCATTGGGAAATATGAATAGTTCAACTCAATATTATATTCAGCATCTTTATTAATGCCTTGGCGTGTTTGACTGTAACGATCACTAACATCAACTCTATTTACAGCAAAACCAACAATATCATTAGGATAATTATTTAAAAGTCCAACATATTTCAAACCAATTTGTTGCATATTTTCAACTTTGTTAGTGGCTTGATCATGAAAACTGAAGTTCATAAAAGTATACAGCCCTTGCTGAATTGAGTTTTTTGAGGTTAATTGTTGTTCTACCCCCCCCCACATCCCATATGTGTGAGATTCAGGCTCTCCTGTTACGATGTCTTTTTGGTTTTTGAGATCGTCAGCTGTATTATAAAATGCACCTATACGATAAATTCCAGCTAAGTTATTAATCATCTGTTTAGGCTGCCAGACAAGCTCAATAGGCATATTGACACCATCGACATCTTTTGTATCCAAATTCCACCCTTCACTTTCTTCCAAGTTTTTTGGGTTATATTCGAATACACCAAATTGTATAAAGACCTCAGGGTTAAAACTATATTTAGACATTACAGCCCATTGGCTTACAGGTGCATTAATCCATTTACTGCCTTGCCATTTCCCCATTTGTGCACCGCAAAAGGAATTATTTTGAAAGTCGCAAGACATCACATTGAAATAGGTTCCCATGGCAAAACGCCCAACTCGAATACTAGTAGCTGCGTTACTGAATTTTTTTTCGATCGAGAGTTCTGCAAGCCTTGTACCCGAATTACCTCGACCATAATTTGCCTGTACATTGGCCAATTGTGGTGCTTGCGGATCAGAAATCTGTTCTACTGATACGCTCTGCCCTTGTCTTGCCATCATTAATGCTCGAACACTTACCCCCTCCAAATTTATCAATTTTTCTAAATCCAAAGTTGAACCGAGTGAAAATTGACTAACATAAGTCGGGGCTTGTCTTGGTTTATATCCACCATCAGCTAAATAAGCAATGTCGAGATTTAAGCCACTATCAAATTTAATCCCTTCATTCTCTAGCTGGGTTCTTGAACCATTCCAATCCCCAGTCAAATTTGTTCGATTCACATCGAATAAGTTCGATGCAAAACAAGCTGTATTTGTTCCAATAAATACACCAAGGAGACATAAAAAATTACTTTTGTTCATTGCACAATCCCTGCAAATTTTGAATATAAGTTTCCCTAAACAGCCAATTAAATAAGCTATTTTGAACAGTTAAATGGCTTAAAAGTGGTAGGATAAAATTAGGGCATGGCTAGACTCCTGTCGTACACCATGCTCAATTCACTAACAGTTGGACTCTCTTAGGTTAAGTGATTTTTGATTTTTGCTTTAACTGCTTCTGTAGAAATACCATAACGATCATGTAGTGTGGGTAATGCGCCTGCCTCTAAAAATGCATCAGGTAAACCAATCATATCAAAACGTGGATGTTGCCCATTTCTTAATAGTAAGGTTCCAACTGCTTCACCTAACCCCCCAACTACAGAATGATTTTCAGCAGTAAGTACAGACCGTCCTCCTTTTGCAACTTCTGCTAAAATCGTTTCTTCATCAAGAGGCTTGATGGTTGGAACATGTAGAACTGAAACCTCAATTCCCTCTTTTTCAAGCTCTTCAGCGGCCTCAAGCGCACGCATAGTCAGTAATCCAGTAGAGATAATCAAGAGATCTTTACCTGGCTTAATGACTTGGGCCTTACATAATTTAAATTGGTAGTTATATTTATCCAATACCAATGGAACTTGACCACGCAACAAGCGCATATAAACAGGACCTTGATGAGCAGCAATCTGTGGAATAGCCTGCTCAATTTCCAAGGCATCACATGGATCAATGATCATTAGGTTTGGCATTCCACGGAAAATGGCAATATCTTCTGTTGCTTGGTGACTTGGTCCATATCCTGTAGTTAAACCAGGAAGGGCTGCTACAATTTTCACATTCAGATTATCTTCGGCAATCGCCATACAGATAAAATCGTAAGCTCGACGTGAAGCAAATACAGCATAAGTCGTGGCAAAAGGAACAAAGCCTTCTCGAGCTAATCCAGCAGCAGCACTCATCAGAAGTTGTTCTGCCATTCCCATTTGAAAGAACTTGTGTGGATTTTGATTCGCGAAAATATGTAGATCTGTATATTTAGATAGGTCTGCTGATAATCCAACAATATCATCACGCTCTTTCGCTAGCGCATTTAAAGCATGTCCAAATGGTGCAGGCTTGGTTGGTTGCCCTTCTGCAGCAATCGAAGCAATCATGGCAGACGTTTTTAATTTTTTCTTAGGAGAGTTCGCTAATTGGCTCATGGATCTAAACTCCTTATTTGCCGTAATGAGTTAATATATTTAAAGCTTCATCCCATTCGCGTTCATCTACCCGAATAAAATGTGTTTTTTCTCGGCTTTCCAAAAAGGAAACACCTTTACCCATTTTGGTATCGCAAATGATGACTCTCGGACTTATACCTTTATAATTTCTTGCATTATCAAAAGCTTCGAGTAAAGCTTTCATGTCATTACCATCTACGCGCTGTGTATACCAACCAAAAGACTGCCAACGATCTACAATCGGTTCAAAAGCTAGAATTTCACTTGAATGCCCATCGGCTTGCTGACTATTCACATCAATAATTGCAATTAGATTATCTAATTTCCAATGTGAAGCCGACATGACAGCTTCCCATGTAGAGCCCTCATTGAGCTCACCGTCTGAGAGGAAGTTATAAACAAAAGATTCTGATTTCTTTTGCTTTAATCCGAGGCAAGCGCCTACCGCAATGCCTAAACCATGACCCAATGAACCACCTGTGATTTCCATACCAGGGGTATACGTTGCCATGCCTGACATAGGTAAACGACTGTCATCAGAACCATACGTTTCTAGTTCTTCTAATGGAATAACTTTTGCTTCGATCAAAGCAGCATATAAAGCAATGGCATAATGACCTATTGAAAGATAAAAGCGGTCTCGTCCTTCCCACTCAGGATTCTCAGGCTGATATTTCATTGCATGAAAATAAGAAACTGCAAGTAGATCAGCTGCACCTAAGGCCTGTCCAACATAACCTTGGCCCTGTACTTGTCCCATACGTAATGCATGTTGACGAATGTTATATGCTCGTTGCTGTAGTTCAGCAATACGAGCTTTTTTATTAATATTTGACATAATTAACTTCTCTTATTAACAATTAACCAGTTTTGCTGGAACGCGCAGTACTAGGCTAGCTCCGACAACTAAGACTGCTGTAATTAAGAACATACCTATGGCATTCGAACCTGTATTGGTGGTAATCCATCCGATGAGAAACGGAGAACAAAATCCAGCGAGATTGGCAAAACTATTGATTCCAGCAATACCAGCAGCAGCTGAAACACCACCTAAAAAGTTTGTTGGCAACATCCAAAATAAAGAAGATGCGGTGAGTACTCCTGATGCCGCAATACATAAACAAATCAACGATAAAATTAGATTTGAAGCAAACAATGTTGCAAATGTCAGTGCAACGGCACCCGTACACATTGGAATAATTAAATGCCAGCGACGCTCTCTAAAGTGATCTCCGCTACGACCTGCTAACAGCATTACAACTATGGCACACATATAAGGTAGACTGGTCAACAAGCCAATATGCCAGTTGTCACTAATACCCGAGTTACGAATTAATGTCGGCAACCAGAAAGTAATTGCATATTGTCCCATTACGACACAAAAGTAGATTCCAGCTAGTAACCACAAGCGTTTATCACTAATGAAGTCTTTAATACTGCTATGCCCTTCTTTCTGTTGATTATCTTGAGCAATTTCTTGTTGGACTAAATTCTTTTCAGCACTCGTTAACCAATGTGCATCTTGAACAGAATCTTTTAGAACTGCGAGGACTAACAAACCAACAACCACTGTAGGTATAGCTTCAAGCACAAACATCCATTGCCAGCCATGCCATCCTTGCACATTGTTCATTTGATCCATGATTAAGCCAGACAAAGGGCCGCCAATCATTCCAGAAATGGGAATTGCAATAAACCACAGCACAGTCATACGGGCCCGACGATAAGATGGGAACCAATATGTAAGATAAAGTAATAAACCTGGTGCTAATCCAGCTTCAGCAACACCAAGTAAGAAGCGTAAGGTATAGAATTGCCACTCTGTTTCAACAAATGCAAAACAGCCTGACAAAATACCCCATGTAATCATGATTCGGGCAATCCAACGTCGAGCACCAACTTTATGCAGCACAATATTGCTAGGTACTTCACATAAGAAATATCCTATAAAGAAAATACCTGCGCCAAGTCCATAAACAGCTTCACTAAACTGTAAATCACTCATCATTTGAAGTTTGGCAAAACCAACATTTACACGATCTAAGTAAGCACAAAAATAACAAAGCATTAAAAATGGCATCAGCCGAAATGCAATTTTTCGATATGCAGATTTACGAATAGCATCTGTATCAGATGAAAATACGGTATCCATCATGCGAGTCCCTTTACATTTGACCACAATATCCTCTCGTGACCATGTCTCTATTTTAAATTTTCTAATACTAATACTGAGTTTTAGTGAATCAGCATTCCGCCATTTACGTCTAGAGTTACACCTGTTAAATAGGCTGATAGATCACTAGCTAAAAATAACGCTGCATTAGCAACATCTTGTGCTTTACCTAAGCGACCCAGTGGAATGCCTGTAAGAATGTCATGAAGACGATCATCATTCATTAAACCACCCGTAATGTCTGTTTGAATAAGACCTGGTGTAAGTGAGTTGACACGAATATTATCTGCACCAAACTCGCGAGCCATCGCTTTAGCTAAACCTAAAACCCCTGCTTTGGCAGCGCTGTAGTGTGGACCACCAAAAATACCACCACCTCGTTGTGCCGAAACGGATGATAAGCACACGATACTTCCTCCACCGTTTTCTTTCATTGCGGGAATTACAGCCTGAGACATAATAAGCGTTCCACGCAGACTGACATCCAAAATACGGTCATAATCATTACGTTTGATATCTAATGTTTTTACAGGTTGGGTAATGCCTGCATTATTGACCAAAATATCAATTTTTCCGTAGTATTGAAGGGCTTGTTCCACAGCAGCGTGTGCTTGTTCTTCATTTGCAACATTTGCTGCTAGACCTAAATGACCTTCGCCCAATGCTTTAGCTGCATGCTGGCTTTGCGCAAGATCTAGATC
Source organism: Acinetobacter sp. WC-743 (assembly GCF_000335555.1). NCBI lineage: Bacteria > Pseudomonadati > Pseudomonadota > Gammaproteobacteria > Moraxellales > Moraxellaceae > Acinetobacter > Acinetobacter sp. WC-743. The sequence goes on from NZ_AMFQ01000090.1 coordinate 135,978, forward strand.
AACAATAATGACTTTGGCTCCTTGCTGTGCAAAGATTTCTGCTGTTGCACGACCAATACCACGTTCAGATGCTGCACCTGTGATTAACGCTACTTTTCCTTGTAGTAACATGTATATTCCTCTTTTCTTCAACATATTCATTCATCGCTAGATTCTCTTTTTTCACAGTGAGCAGCAATAAGGTTAAACTCAACTAGGCATGAATTTTATTCATGCCTATGATATTTTTAGTTGAGATATGAAAGAAAAATGGAATTTTAAATGAATAATACTGAAAAAAATTACAATCAAATGCCTGCAATAAAAACTTTACAAGCATTTGAGCAAACTGCTCGCTTAGGGAATGTGGCAAAGGCAGCAGAGATCCTGAACCTTACGCCCTCTGCTATCAGTCATCAAATCGCAAAACTAGAAGAAATGATTGGTCAAAGCTTATTTATAAGAGGTGCACGAGGAGTGACTTTAACGCCTTCTGGTGAGCGTTATTATCAAGATGTAACCGCTATCTTGCATAATCTGATGTTAGCGACTGAACAAGCATCGGATAACAGTCCAAAAGATAGTTTATACATCCATTCTTCACCAAGCTTTGGACTTCTGTGGTTACTGCCAAGATTGGAATCATTTAAAGAACTATATCCTCTCATTCAGGTGAATTTATCTTGCTCTTATGAAAACCTTCATTTCACACGAGATAAAATTGATATTGATATTCGTCATGGTATTCCGAATTGGACAGGAGTCGAAATTAGAACAGTTCGAAGTGAAAAATTAGAAGTTCTTGCCTCCCCCAAATTACTTGAGCGCAGCCCAGTTTCTAAGCCTAAAGAGTTACTAAAAAAAGAATTAATTTTATCGAAGTCCACTCTCGTTACATGGCCCCAATGGTTTGCACATCAAGGGTTAAGCATTCCTGAATTTCCTTATACTTTTAGTTTTGATCGCTCATACATGTCACTTGAAGCTGCAACTCATGGGCTTGGATTCGTCCTAGAAAGCAATTTACTTACCCAAAATTATCTAGATTCAGGAAAACTTGTCAAAGTCTTTCCTGATGACTTCTCCGTACCAATATCTGCCCACCATTTAGTTTATCCACGTACCCATGAGAACATTCTCAAAGTGAACCATTTTTTAAACTGGATTGGTGACGAAATCATTAAAGATAAGTAATAAGCAGAGAATCTACTCTAGATAGATAATAATCAAATAACCATCTATCACTAGAGAACTTCAATTCGTACCCTTTAATAAATCCCCATAGAACCTACTTTGTCACGCCTAAAAATCACTATCAGAATCAAAATTTTAATTAGGTTTACAAATTCTATCTTTTGAGTATGACTATAGATTTTAAAATAAAGCACGTATAATCCGCACTCTGCTTTTTTCATCTTTTCAGGTTTACTTTATGTCTGAGCTCCAATCTCTAACTCCCCGTATTTCGGTCGCTCCGATGATGGATTGGACCAGTAAAATTTTATTTTTAATTTAAATCAAAAACTTATTAGAAATTTTAAAATTTTTAGGCGTAAAATAGGCGCAAATAAAGTCCATATTTCGTCCAATTTCACTATACTATTATTTTAATTTTAAGCGCTCGTTTATTAATCAATATAGTAGCATTTAGCTCATTTTATCTCAACTCTACACCTAAATTTGATCATTTCAACCTATAGCGTTGCTTCGGACTTTTCGGCTTATCTGGAATAGTGCATTTGACCAAACCAACTTCTATTGCAGGATTCAAATAATTCTTTGGAATGTTACTCGATGGGTTAATCCGACCAATTGGATCAACTCAGCCAAAGTATAGCCTGCTACTTCTTAGACCTGCTGAATGGGTAATTTCAACGTGCCAAGCAATGCGATAAAAACTAACGTAGTTAAAATTATCAATAAGATATTGACTCCCCACTTTTCAAGAATAAATGCAGAGATGAGAGGGCCAAAAGCCAATGCAATCATGATAGGCCGACCTAATAAGCCCATTCTGGTTGCATAGCCTTCTCGCCCAAATAAGGCAAGAGGTAATGTGCCTCGAATAATAGTGAGAATACCATTGCCTGCGCCATATAAAGCCGCGCCAAGCAAGGCTAAGGCATATCCATCCGTAAACAAAAAAATGATGCCAAAGAAACTAATCAATACTCCAACACGACTCGACCAACTTGGATGTAAGTTTTTAAACAAAGAGAACTCAAGCAGTCTCGCAATGATCTGCGCTGGACCAATCATCATCCCGATCGCAAGGGCTGTTGATACACTAAAACCAATGGTTTTTAGCATCGATAATAAATGAACTGAAATTGTCGCCACAACAAAAGATTGTACCGTCAAAATAACGGCTACCAACATAAAGAGTCGATTACCTTCTTTGTGTAGATTGGTTTGGCTATTGAGTTCTTTAGCATGAGCTTCCGTGCTTTGTTCTTCTCTAGGAAGTAAAAAGTAATGCAACGGTAAACCAAGCAGCAGATGAAATAATGCAAGAATGAAGCAAGTAATTCTCCAACCGTATAAGCCTTCTAAAAATACGATGAGCGCCCATCCGATAGTACTGGCTAAGCCACCTAATAGTGTTACTCCTACTATCGCTGTTTTTGCATCTTGACCAAGTAATCGCCCCAAGGTTGAAAATGCAGCATCATATAAGCCAAAAGCCATACCAATACCGAGCATTGTCCATGCAAAATAATAAACCAATAGATGAGAGGAAAGCCCTAAACATAACAGTCCGATAGCGAAGAATATTGAACTAATAGAGAGTGCTTTTCTTCCACCAAATTGCTCGATAAACCGTCCAACTTTTGGAGAGCAAATACCTGTAACAATAAATCCCCAAGACAATCCTGCAATCACTAAAGTTAGAGACCATCCTGTGTCTTTGGCAATAAGATTAGCCAGTACTGCGGGTAGATAAAATGTAGAGCTCCACGCAAGAATCTGTGTGAAGCCCATAACAGCAATGAGTTTATATTTTCTTGAATGAAGTAACATCACAATAAAGAAGTACCCATAAAGTATTGAGGGGTAATGCAAACCTTTCTATACACTGCCTTAAATGCATAGCTCTTAAACATTAGCCAAATAAGCATATATTTGATCTACCGCTGCTCTTGCTGTTCTAGAAACCCCAATGAGTGTAGCGGATGCCATGCCTGTCCACTCCCCATAGCCAACCAACCAAAGGTTATTTACTTTTATTGAGCGTCCATCATTCACATCAACCGTCTGATCAGGTTTGACAACATCCAGACTTCTTAAGTGATCCAGTGAAGCCTTGAATCCTGTACACCAAATTACAGCATCTACCGCTTGTCTTGTACCATCAGCCCAAACAACGGAATGCTCCTCAAATGAGGTAAAGGGTTCTCGACTATGTAGTACGCCACGTTCACGTGCCTCTTTGACACTGTCTATCATGACAATATCACCCAGACCACCAACGGGTTGATCAATCACACGACCTTCCTGTTGAGCTTTTAAACGTTCAGTTGCCCGAAGAAACAAGACCCGCCCATCAACGTCATCTGATAAAAATTGAGGTGGTGTTGCTGTGACCCAAGTGGTATCTGCAACCTTTGAGACTTCGGCAAGAATTTGTGCCCCTGAGTTACCACCACCAACTACGATCACTTTTTTATTAATAAAAGGATCTGGATTCACATAATGTGCTGAATGCGTTTGTAATCCTTCAAATCGTTCACGTCCTTTATAATGCGGAATATAAGGCTGACTCCATGTCCCTGTAGCACTGACCACCGCTTTAGCTCGCCAATATTGATCGCCAGCATACACGTCTAAGTAGCCATCTTTTTGTTCGATATGATCGACATGAACTGGTCGAATAATCGGAAATTGATAGCGTTGCTCATATGCCGACAAGTAGTCAATCACTTCATTTCGCGTTGGGTAGGTTTGTTCAGTTGTTGGCATCATCCAACCTGACAAAGAGCTCCAAGTATTTGGAGAAAAAAGACGAAGCGATTCCCAAGCATGTGACCATGCACCGCCCGCCTGAGATTGATCATCTAAAATAATAAATGGAATTTTCTTACGTTTGAGGAAATAAGCTGTAGCAAGTGCTGCCTGACCACCACCAATAATGACTACATCGACTTCAGCTTGTAATTGAGTCAAAGTATATCTCCTATTATTTATTGTCATAATCAAAATTTAACGCCCAGTCTGCAATAGACTGGGCGTATTTCATACAGTTTTCAAGCGTTTAAATGAGCCTTTCAATTGCTCAATTGATCAAGATACTTTTCGGCATCCAAAGCTGCCATACAACCTGAGCCTGCCGAAGTAATTGCTTGGCGATAAATGCTGTCAGCAACGTCACCCGCAGCAAATACCCCAGCCACAGAAGTTGCTGTTGCATTGCCTGAAGTACCACTTTGTACTTGAATGTAACCATCACGTAGAGTGAGTTGACTGTCAAACATACCTGTATTCGGTTTGTGACCAATAGCAACAAATAAGCCCTGAACTTCAACATCTTGTATGCTTTCGTCCAAAGTTGACTTCAAGCGAACTGAAGTAACACCAGTATTATCACCTAAGACTTCATCAACTTGCTTATTCCAAAGAATACTAATTTTGCCTTCTTTTTCTTTGGCAAAAAGATGATCTTGTAGAATTTTCTCTGAACGTAAACTGTCTCTACGGTGAACTAAGGTGACATGTTCAGCAATATTAGAAAGATAAAGTGCTTCTTCAACTGCTGTGTTACCACCACCCACGACCATGACTTTTTGATTCTTATAAAAGAAACCATCACAAGTTGCACATGCGCTGACACCTTGACCCATGAATTTAGCTTCAGATTCAAGACCCAAGTATTGTGCTGTCGCACCTGTTGCAATAATCAGTGCATCACAAGTAAATTCTTCCATGTCACCTTTAAGCACAAATGGACGGACGCTTAAATCAACTTCATTAATGTGGTCATACACAATCTCTGTGCCAAAGCGTTCAGCATGGGCTTGCATTCGTTCCATAAGTGCAGGACCAGTTAAACCTTCTGGGTCGCCTGGCCAGTTATCTACCTCAGTGGTCGTTGTTAATTGACCACCAAGTTGTATACCTGCAATCAATGTGGGTTTTAAGTTTGCGCGTGCTGCATATACAGCGGCACTATAACCCGCAGGTCCTGAACCTAAGATCACTAATTTAGAATGTCTCTTTTGCATTTCTGATCACCTAAAGTTTATAAGCTACGTTGATTGACACGCTTAGATAATTCTTCTGCCGACTCTTTTCGCTCTGAATAACGGTCTGTGAGGTACTGACTTTGCCCACGAGTGAGCAAGGTGAACTTATATAGTTCTTCCATGACATCGACAATTCGATCATAGAAGGATGAAGGTTTCATCCGTCCATCTTCTTCAAACTCTAAAAAAGCTTTTGGAATAGAGGATTGGTTCGGAATAGTGATCATACGCATCCAACGGCCTAAAATACGCATCTGGTTTAGGCTGTTAAAAGACTGTGAACCGCCACTGACCTGCATCAATGCCAAAGTTTTTCCTTGCGTTGCGCGAATCGCACCACCTGCCAATGGAATCCAATCAATTTGCGATTTGAAAATTGAACTCATTGAGCCGTGACGTTCAGGTGAGCACCACACCATTCCTTCTGCCCAAGCGAGTAAATCATGCAACTCTTTAACCTTTGGATGTTCAGTGTCCGCATCTTCAGGTAAAGGCAGCCCTTTAGGATGAAAGATTTTTACTTCGGCACCAAACTGCTCCAAGATACGTCCTGCTTCCATTACGGCCAATCGGCTGTATGAACGCTCACGGTTAGAACCATACAGCAGTAAAATACGCGGTGGATGATCCAACTCTTTAGCTTGTACTTTTTCTAAAGTAGGTTGATCCAAAAGATTCATATCTACATTTGGGAGAGTCATAGAAATTACACCTCTGCTTTAAAAAACTTTTTTCTGAGCCATAAAGACACGCTAACTAAAGCAATCAACACAGGCACTTCAACCAGTGGGCCAATTACAGTGGTAAACGCCACAGGTGAGGCTAAACCAAAAGTTGCAATCGCTACAGCAAGTGCCAATTCAAAGTTATTTCCCGTAGCAGTAAAAGAAATTGCTGTGGTTTTAGGATAATCGTTCCCCATCCATTTGCTCATGAAGAAGCTGATGAAGAACATGACAATAAAGTAAATGGTCAATGGAATCGCAATACGCAAGACATCCATCGGTAAGCTCACCACATCGTTCCCTTTCAGGCTAAACATCGCCACAATCGTGAACAATAAAGCCAGTAGACTCAGTGGACTAATCTTAGGTAAGAAGACATTTTGATACCAAGCCAAACCTTTAGCACGAACTAAAATGAATCGGGTCATAAAGCCAAGAAAAAATGGAATCCCTAAATACACCAGTACCGCATGGGTAATCGTCCAGAAATCCACATTGATCACTTGCCCTGCAACACCAAAATACGGTGGTAAGAAGGTCAAGAACAACCAAGCATAGGTACTGAAAAATAAAATTTGGAAGATACTGTTAAAGGCCACCAATGCAGCAACATATTGGTTATCCCCACAGGCCAAACCGTTCCACACCAAGACCATCGCAATACAACGAGCCAGTCCTATCAGGATTAAGCCTGTCATATACTCTGGATAGCTATGTAGAAAAATAATGGCTAATGCAAACATCAATACTGGTGCTATCACCCAGTTCTGTACCAAAGACAAAGTTAAGGTTTTTTTGTCTTTAAACACTTGTGGTAGCGCTGCATAATCCACTTTTGCCAAAGGTGGATACATCATCAAAATCAAACCAATCGCAATTGGAATATTGACGGAATCCACACTCATTTTATCCAATGCCACTGAGGCTTGTGGAAAGAACACACCGATCGCAATTCCCAACCCCATCGCAATGAAAATCCATAGCGTGAGGTTACGATCTAAAAATGACAGTCTTTGTTGAGCCATGATGTTCTCATTCAATATCTGAGATGTGATTGATTGCAGCAATCAATTCAGAACGAGACATATGCGCTGTATCCAGTGCCAACAATGCATCTAAACGACGATTGATATGGTCTACAGTCACTTGGAATGCTTTTAGTTTTTCTTCTTTAGGTAAGTCTAAGTGTGATGGATCAGCCAAGCCCCAATGTGCCTTGATCGCTCCACCCAAATAAAGCGGACACGCTTCTTGCGCTGCTGAATCACACACGGTAATCACCACATCAGGCTGATATTGTTCACAATCATCAATGGTTTTGCTCCACAAACCATCGGTCGAAAGCCCTAAGTTTTCTAACGTTTCAATGGTCAATGGATGTACCTGTCCAGATGGCTTACTGCCTGCACTGTACGCTTTCCAACTTGCAGGCGCACGACTGTTAAACAGCACTTCAGACAAAATGCTACGGCAACTATTTCCAGTACACAAAAAAAGGAATTTCATAATCTATTACTCACAATAACTATTTATAGGAAACATATTGGTATCGACCACAACTTGATTGGGTGATGTTTTTTGTAAAGTGCCTAGAATTTCAAAACACCAAGCTGGTAGTTGTGGATTAATGCTGTAGTACACCCATTGGCTTTGTCGTCTGTCCTGCAACAATCCTGAAGAACGTAATAACGCCAAATGCCTCGAAATCTTGGGTTGGCTCAGTTGTAGCTTTTCTGTCAGATCACAGACACAGAGTTCTTTATTCTCAGCAATTAAAGTCACGATATTGAGACGGGTTTCATCTGATAAACATTTAAAAAAATTAACTTGATCCATCTTTGCTACCTATTTATTCATTTGGATATACAGATAATCATATACAAAAATTAAATTTTTTAATTTACTCTCTGACCATTTTCATCAATCACTTGTTCACCATCTTCTTTAGTGAAAGCACCCTTTTGCGGTAATGGCAAAATATCCAAAACCACTTCTGACGGGCGGCTTAAGCGAGTGCCTAGTTCAGTCACCACGAATGGACGGTTAATCAAAATTGGATACTGAAGCATAAAGTTAAGCAATTGATCTTCAGTCCAATCCTCTTGATCAATTCCTAAATCTGTATATGGAGCAACATTTTTACGAATCGCTTCTCTCACTGTTAAACCCGCATCCGCAATCAGCTGAATAAGCTCACTTTTAGATGGCGGATTGACAAGATATTCAATAACTTCAGGTTCAATATTGGCATTACGAATTAATGCCAATGTATTACGTGATGTACCACATTCAGGGTTGTGATAAATTTTAACGTTTGGAGTAGCAGACATTTGCTCAAACTCAACAGGATCTTTAAATATATTTATATACGAATAAACATATATATGCAATTCCCAATATACCCATTTTCATAATAAAACTTCTACTTCAAAATTCTAACTTTAATTAAGAAGATACAAACAGCGATAATTTCACCGCTGTTCGATTTTCAACTTAACTATATGCGGCTAGCAATCTGATACGTAACAAAAGAGAAGAAATATGCTAGTGAAAACAGATAGGTAGCCATAGTAATTGGTTGTTTCCAACTACCTGTTTCACGCTTGATTGTTGCTAATGTTGCAAGACAATGAGGTGCAAAAATAAACCAAACCAAGAGTGATAAGCCTGTTGCAAGTCCCCATCCATCAGGCCCAGAAATTTGACTGAGCAGAGTTTGTGTGACTGTATCTTCATCCCCAGACATAGCGTAAATCACACCTAATGCAGCAATAATTACTTCACGGGCTGCCATTGCAGGAATGAGCGCAATACAAATTTCCCATGTAAAGCCGATTGGGGCAAAAATAGGGTGAATGATGTGCCCCAATTGCCCTGCTAGGCTGTAATTAATTGCAGGCATTGTGGCGTTATCTGGTGGCTGAGGGAATGTCACGAGTACCCATAACAAAATTGATAAAGCGACAATAATTCCACCAACTCGCTTTAAGAAAATTGTTGCTCTGTCATATAGGCCTAATGCAACATTTCTAATATCTGGTAAACGGTAAGTTGGTAATTCAAAAATAAAAATGCTTTCAGTTTTATCTTTTCGAACTAACTTTAAAAATAAAGAAACCAATAGCGCAGATATGATTCCTGACATGTAAAGTCCAAACAGGACTAAACCTTGTAAGCTGAGCCACCCATAAACCAACTTATTAGGAATGAACGCGGCTATTAATAAAGCATATACAGGTAGTCGAGCAGAACATGTCATTAATGGCGCAATCATAATCGTTGCTAAACGATCTCGTTCAGAGCTAATACTTCTTGTTGCCATGACTCCGGGAATAGCACAAGCGAAACTGGAAAGTAATGGAATGAATGAACGACCGCTTAACCCTGCTTTAGACATAAGTTTGTCTAATAAGAAGGCTGCTCTTGGCAAATAACCCGATTCCTCTAAGATCAAAATAAAGAAGAAAAGGATAAGAATTTGAGGCATATAGGCTAGAACGCTGCCTGCACCCGCAATCACACCATCAACAATCAAACTTCTTAATAGTGGATGCGAAATCAAGGGGCCAATTGCACCACTTAGCCAAGTAATTGAGTCTTCAATAAAAGCAATGAAAGGCTGTGCCCAAATAAAAACGGCCTGAAACATGACAAACATGGTCAGCGTTAAAATTAGTAGGCCAAAGACAGGATGTAAAAATATTTTGTCTAAAAATGCAGTTCGTTTATCACCACTGTCATTTTTTAAAATAACTTGCTTAGTAATGTATTTAATCTGATCAAAATGATTTAGCTCAGAATGATAAGGTGCAACAAATAGATTTTTTTGATCTAACTGCGTTAATAGCTCCTGAATCCCTTTTGTTTTCACAGCGATGGATTCAACAACAGGCACTCCTAAAAGTTGTGATAGTTTTGAGGTGTCAATTGAAATTCCACGTTTTTTTACTTCATCCATCATATTCAAGACGAGTAACATCGGTCTATTTAACGCTCTGACCTCTAGTACTAGGCTTAAATGAAGGTGAAGATTTGTAGCATCAACAACACAAACAAAAATGTCAGGTAATACTTCACCTTTTAGCTCACCGAAGCAGACAGCTCTTGTTACTTCTTCATCTAAGCTACTTGGTTTTAAACTATAAGTCCCGGGCAAATCCAATACTCGAACAGTGTCTCCTGAAGGTAACTTAAAGAAACCTTCCTTACGTTCAACAGTCACACCTGCATAGTTTGCAACTTTTTGCCGAGTACCAGTAAGGGTGTTAAACAGTGAGGTTTTACCACAATTGGGATTACCAATGAGTGCAATATTTTTAGTGTTCATTGACAATCTCTACAAAAATTCGTTCAGCTTCATTTTTTCTTAGGGCAAAGCGCGATGTTTCAATTTGGACTAAGATCGGATCACCACCGAATAGACCTTTTTCGAGGACTTGCAGCGATTCACCAACTCTAAAACCCAGTAACTCAAGCCTTTCAAGTACAGGATCGTTGTTGCTGTATTGTTCCCCTTTTTTGAGATCAATAATTTTTGCAAACTGATTAGGTTTCACTTGAAATAAGTTCATGATTAATCGTCCTATTTCAAAGCCAAAATTTTTCGAGCACCATTCAGCACGAATAAAGAAACAATAATTCCAATAATCAAGTCAGGGTAAGCTGAACCTGTCCAAGCAACGAGTGCGCCTGCGAGGATTACGCCCATGTTAACGATCACATCATTCGCTGAGAAAATCCAACTTGCCTTCATATGAGCTCCACCATCTTTATGCCCTGATATGAGATACAAACAACTGACATTCGCTATAAGTGCAAAGAATCCGATAATAATCATAAGATTAGATTCAGGTTCACTTCCAAACATAAATCGTCTAACGACATCAACAATTACAATTACAGCGAGTATGAGCTGAATCCAACCAGCGAAATGAGCTGCCCGCACTTGATATTTTGCTGCTTTACCTACTGCATAAAGTGCAATGCCATAAACGGCAGCATCAGCAAACATATCAAGAGAGTCTGCAATTAACCCTGTGGAAGCGGCAATAATGCCACTAATAAATTCAATGACAAAAAGCACTGCATTAATTGCGAGTAGTATTTTGAGCACTTTAGCTTGCCGAGTTGGATCAGGACTATCTGGTAAAGTTCTTATTGATTCAACAGTACTTTCAAGCTTAGCTCCAAAACCGAGTCCCTCAAGTTTCGTTGTGATTTCTGAAATTCCATCGGTATGGAAAACCTGTAATTTTCTATTCGGAAGATCAAAAACTAAGGCTTTTACCTCACTCAATGGTGCTAAAGCCATTCGCACCATTTGCTCTTCTGCGGAACAATCCATTTTAGGGATAATATAGGTACTGGTCTGTTTCGAGTTTTTATTATCATTATAGATTTCAGTTGAATTTAACTTTGCTCCAAATCCGAGTGCTTCAAGTTTTGACGTAATTAAATCAGTATTGCCTTCATACAAAACTTTTAGATTTCGATTTGGTAAGTCAAAAATTAAACTATTAACGCTTTCTAAAGAGGACAAAGACATTCTGACCATCTGCTCCTCTGCGGAACAATCCATTTTAGGAATGGTATAGTCGCTAATGAGGGCTGCTCTGCCTGTTTCTTTATTTATATTTTGTTGCTGATTACTTGTATCAGTTCCACAGCATGATTTAGCCTTTGCTGAACAAGGCTGACTACCACCACAAGCATCTACAGTGATCTGCTCTTTAGACTCGCTAGCAATACCTTTATCACAACAAGACTTTTTATTTGTTTCAGTATTTAAATCTGTACCACTACAAGAATCGGTTTCAGATATATTTTGTTTGGGTTTAGTGTCTTCACAAGAACCGTCATTACAACCGCAACCACTCATAGATGTGCCTATAGTCATATTTTCACTTATTGCATATTAGAATCCATATAGCTACTATAGAGTCAAGCTAGATTTGGTTGATTTCAATGTTTTTAAAAATAGGTGAGTTATCTGAGAAAACTTCTTGTTCAGTACTAACTATTAGATTCTATGAGAAGGAGGGTCTTATTCCTCAGCCTGAAAGAACTGAGGGGAACTATAGAATGTACTCCGAAGCTTATATCGACCGATTAAAATTTATAGTTAATTGCCGCTCTCTAAATATGAATCTTAATGAAATCAAAAGATTGCTTTCTTATAAAGATTTACCCACCCAAAACTGTTCAGAAGTAAATGAATTAATTGACGCACATATTGTAGATGTACAAGAAAGTATCAAAAATCAGCAAAAACTAATTGAACAATTATTAGATATAAGAAAGACATGCGATGGTTCATGCACAGTTGATAGATGTGGTGTATTGAAAAATTTAGCTTGAATAAAGACAAAGTTTAGACTTAATACGATAGCTCTATAAGCTATTGATACTAAATATGATAAAAAATAAATCGAGTGTATAACTCGTAAAGAATCTAATGATTCTTTACGATTAGCTTCAATTCACTGCCCTCACACTCCCCTGCAACCCTTGCTGAATATCCTGCACAAAACCATCCCCATGATTGAACTTTGCTTTAACCTTGGGTTTCGACTCAGGTTTCATTTGTTCAGCTTCAATACCCTCATCCGTATAGAACTCCTCCACCAAATCCAATCCCTCTTCCGAATTCACCTCAAACCGTGCATTGCCATAACCCTGCCGTGCTATTGCATCCAATGCACTTTGATTAAATCCAGAAGCTTTGCTTTGCTGATCTATATCCTTTGCCATTTGAATGGCTTGTTGCAGATTCACGCCATCACGTAGTGTTAAATCCACGTAATACACAGGTGTACGATAACTTTGTGTGGTGGATTTACCTCTTAAAGTCAATTGCAACGGTAAGCAGGACAATAAGCCATTGGAGGCTGCATGGTAGTAACTGAGTCGTGCTGCCAAAGTGCGAATGCTGTTAAAACCTGTGGTTCTAAAGATAAATGTACCCAGTTCATCCGATTCATCTAAATTGACATGTAACCTTCCATAAGGTTTACAGTTGCCACCTTGTGCCAAAGGACATAAGTCAGGTGATGGACATGGATGTTGTTCAATCCCTTGATTAGTGAGTCGTTGGCATGTTTCACCATTACCCACACAAACAGGACGCCCTGTTTGACGATCAAATAAACTGTACTCTGCACGTAGATTGAGTTCAGGATCATTAAAGATCATACGGACTGGTATGGTTCTGAGCTTTTGGTTCGGTGCTTTCGCACGAAGTTGTTCATCGAGTGGATGCTTGACCCAACCTTCTTTGCCTTGAATTTGGCTAGTAATGGTAAATTGGTCATCCTTTTCGGGCAGTCGTTTGCCATTCTTTTCCACGACCTTGCCGATACTGATTCTGCCAAGTATGGGTGGTGTGATTGCTAAACCTTTAATCATAGTAATTTCCTCTGTCGTTTAAATGTGTTGTTTGGTTAAAAATGAAATGGACATAAAAAATCCCATGCGCTGAGGCATGGGATTTTTAGGTGGTGTCTTGTATTTTGCTTAGGCTAAATCGGCTTCAATCATCATTGGCATAAATGTTGAAACGCCGTGAACCTAGTTTGCTTTGTGGAAATTGACTCAAATATTCAGGGTACTGTTTCAGTAATGCCTTACTGTCTAAGCTGATTGAGTCTTTGGACTTTTTCCACGTCACTGAGCCTGTTAAGAATGTTGCGCGTTCAGCCTGCTGCATCTTGGCTTGCAGTTGATGTTTCAGCAGATCGAATTGCTCCTGATGCTTTTCAATTTGATTGCGTGCTTGAATCAATTGCTCAAACTGTTGATTGGCTTGTGTATCTTCGGATAAGTCTGTGGTGCTAAGTGGGACGTGTTCAGGATATAAAAGCTGTAAGGCTTTGGCTGCCGATTCACTGGCATCGGCTTCAGGTGGGGTATCCTTTTCCACACATTCCCAGAAGTAACGCTCCGCATCGATGATGTGTTGAATCACCGATTCAGAACGGGTCACTTTAAAGATTCGGGTTTCATGTCCACAAATCAGTACGCAAATATGGGCTGCTTTCTTACCTGTCACTGCCAATTGATGTTGTACCTGACACAGCACGTATAAAGGCACACCGTCTCGCCACAGCTTGGCCCCATATTCCCCTGCAGTTTTACATTCCAATATTTGCACATCTGCATCACCTGTCACCGAGTAATCCAAGTTGGCGAGCATGAAATGTTTATCAGCTTCGGGATGTTGTAGCACTGCGTTGACTCTACGGACTTTGTAGTTGGTGTGCATGCTGTAGTATTCAGCGACCAAGGGTTCAAGCCGTTTGCCCCAATACAAAGGTGCATGCCCTTCGCTTTCATCTTCGATGGATTGTTTGATTCGACCTGTTTTAATCATCCACAGTTCCAGCATCGACATATAGGGATTGAGTCCACAGGCTGCGGCGCAATCACTGCTACCGATGCCTTGTCGACGTACTGCTAACCATTCGGCTTGGCTGAGTTTCTTGGTATCCACAAAGCGTTTAGCGGTAAACAGCTTGGGACGATGGGTATGAATATTGACCATTGGATTCGGTGTTACTTTCAGAGGTGTGTTTAGTGCTGTATTCATGATCATTTCCTATTTTGTAAATTTCGGGCATAAAAAAGCCACATTCAAAGATGTGGCTTGCTGTTGTGAATAAGCTGGAGTTGAACAATTGGATGGATTAAAAATAGCAGGCATAAAAAAAGCCACATCGTGTGATGTGGCTATAAAGGGTTTATGCTCTGGAGGTGGTGCAACATAAACTTTGCTTGATTGACAATTTTTAATTTAATCTCAAAAGCTTAAAGCAAACTTAAGCAATCATCCTTAGAGCCTGTTCCAATCCACGTTGTTTTAAGCCTGCCCCTGCACCAAACCAAGCAGAATCAAGTCGATGATCTTGGCTCATGGCACGACGCTCGTGATCGCAGAACTCTGTAATCGAGCACAATAAGCCATAGGCGGTGTCTTTAGCTGAACTGAGTTCAGCCCCTCGTCCATGTCCATTAAACATGGTCATGACTTTAGACATCGCACGTCCATTGGGTTCGGTTTTTGTGGTCTCAGCCTGATTGGCAACATTACGATAGAACTGAATAATGCCGTCATCCTGTTCTGTAGGTGTGAGGCTGGTGTTATTAAACACCGCATCGAAATAAGCAGCAGCTTCAGTCTGCGTGACTTTACGCTGACTCAGTTGTTTCATTTCATACATATGTTCATCCCATGCACGGACTGAAATACCCAGTTGTTGTTTAATCTTCTCAGCATCGAATTTGGTGCTGTGGGGGACTTTAACCACACCTGCACTGGAGTTTTGTCCTTTTAAAGCAATGGCTAAGGTGTTATTACACACCACGCGAATACTGGTGAATTG
Organism: Acinetobacter sp. WC-743; assembly: GCF_000335555.1. NCBI lineage: Bacteria > Pseudomonadati > Pseudomonadota > Gammaproteobacteria > Moraxellales > Moraxellaceae > Acinetobacter > Acinetobacter sp. WC-743. Next base: position 151,299 of record NZ_AMFQ01000090.1, read on the forward strand.
TGCGGTGGTGGCTAGGGTTCCGTCACAAGCGGTGGCTAAGAGAATATAACCATTGCTGACATCTTTACCTTTGAGTGCTGAAGTCTGTCCTGTTCGTGCCAATGCCCAGAATTTCTTTCCACCTTTGAGTACCCCAGCGGTTTCTAATTCAAAACCTGATTGTTCAGTCAGGTCTTTGTAGAAGTGTAGAATTTCTTTGGGTTGCACTTCCTGATAGCGTTGGCTAACCACAGACAAGGGTGCATGGGTATCTGAACGATAAAGCACTCGCTGTTCTTCATAGGGCATGATGATGCTTTGCCCTCGTTCATTTTGTGCCATATAGCTAACATTGGAAGATTCAATGCGCCAATCCATGCCTGCTTGTTGTGCCCAGACTTCAATCGGTTGATTTTGGGTCAGTTGATTCCCTAAGCCATGCCAAGGGGTTTCGCCTACATACGCCATTTGTTCAAGTTGATGTGCCATGTGATTGTTTCCTTATAAACAAAAAAGGCTGCTGAACCCCATCCCTTGATTGGAATGAAGTCCAGCAGCCTGATTCAGATTTGTCTTGTGAATGTGCTTATTAAGCCTTATGTAATTGGCTCAACAAACGCATTCAGTGTATTGATTCATCTTTATGTTATATAAGTGAAATTTATTCCAATGCGCTTTAAAACCCTCAAATTCATAGCATTTATAAACTGTCTGATCTTATTGAGCTGTCATCACAATTTCACGTCCATCCTTGAGTACTGCAACCACTTCTCTGACATTCCGTGGATCACAATTTAAGAAGAAGCGCATGGATTTACCGTACAGAATTGGATTGGCACCATCACGGTAATCTGCTCTACAGTTACCACGGTTCACCACCACTCGATCCAGTGTAATGCTGTCAGACAATGAGATTAAATGTAGATAGGCTGTTTCAACCTCATGTTTCCCACCAAAGACCTGATTCTTGATTTCAATGCGATATTGCATGGATGCATCGCCTTGGTCGGATGATGTTTGTTGTGCGTCCTTCTCGGCTTCTTGTCTATTCAGGGTTTCCCACTCCTCCCAGCCTTTAGCAATAAATTCTCGTATTTCCGCAATGGGCGTCACCTCTAGGTTACTGAGATAATAGCCTGCTGTAGCTGCCGTTTCTTCACTCGGTGATTTCTCTAAAGATTCCAAGTCCTGTAGTTCTTTCTCAGTCAGTTGATCTGTTTGAGCCTTTGCTTTGACTGCTTCGGTTTTCACTGCGTTATTCTGCGCTTGCGCTGCTTCTGGTTGTTTTTCACAACCGACTGTGAACATGGCTATGGTTGCCAACATCATGATCTTTTTCATTTTATCTCTTCCCCCTATTCCCCATATGCTAGGCATTCACATCAAGGTGCTGGCCTGTCCATGCATTGTTGGTAATATTTATCTTTAAAGACTTGTTTGGTTTTTTCAAAGGTCGCTGTACCACCTCGACTATATTCAAAGGCATCATGAATCATCGGTCTGAGTTGTTCTCTCAGCTCATCGTTATCGCCTGCAAGCATATAAGTCGCTTCGGCAAAGCCGCCATAGCTCAAGCGAGCCTGCATCACACTTTCAGCCACATTGGCTTCTTCCTGACAGGCCTTTTCTTGTTTGGAGCTACAGCCTGTAAGCAAAGCAACAGCAATGATGAAAAGTAATTTTTTATTTAGCATGTTCCTACCCTCTGCATTTACCCACGGTATAACCTCTGGCAAAGTCCAGACGACGTTGATCTTCTTCACTGCTAATCGGTACAGTAAAGAACGGCTTGCCGTATTGTTCACGAATACTGTCATAGCGACAGCTACAGGCTTCTTCACTTTCCACTGCGGTTTTAATGGCAGCGTTTGGGTACATGCATTGTTCGATATAGGCTTTACGGTCTTTGCTATCCGTAGATGAACAGGCAGATAAAATAGGTAAAAGGAATACAGCAAGCATGCTGAATGTTTGAATTCTCATAAAGCTCCCCTCTGGTATTGTTCTGTATTGAAATCAAAATTTAAGACACGACAACGCATACTCCCGAGTCAGGAAGATGTGCGAATATGAATAAAATGAGACGAATAAATCCCATCAACTGCTTGGTGAAAAGTCAGTTGTTTGAAATTGAATTCAGTACAGTAAGGGAATGTTTTGAATGACCATGATGGACTCCTTGGAATTAAGAAGTTCTACCGAATCACTGTCAATTGATTATGGTGGCAGAACGAGAAGGGGTTGACAGACTGGGATCCAAGGAACCAGCACGCGTAAAGCGTCCCCCTCCCGTCCTACCGCAAAGAAGGGGGACACGAGGGTTCTAACGACTTATAGAAATATATAAGCCGCCATGGATCTTCGGTCTGTCAAAACCGACTGACAATGTAGGTCAGCATGCTAAGAATAATGGTGAGGGCAAATTAAGTCAATTCAGATGGTTAGGAATAGAGCTTGTTTTATATTTCTATATATTTATTGATCACTTACAAGGTAGCATGACTCAATTCCTAAATTTTGTTCTGCTTACAAAAATGGTGGAACATTAATTAAATATCAGACGTGAAACGTGAATAATCATGAAAAAGTCGTTCTAGTTCACTAAACTCTAGACAAAATTAATATAAAATATTGATATTTATTATAAAATTTATAATGTTTAGCAAAAGTTGCAATTATGTTAATTTTAGCGAAACTTAAAATTATAATTTTTACAAGATAAGCATTAATCTAAATTTAAATAAAAGATGGTTAGATAAGAGTTATAATTAATCAAATAGTTATGAGTGAAGGAACATTGTGGATAACGGTAAAAAACTAAGATTAGATCTTTTGGGTAAAGATGCTCACTCAAAAATTATTACTCCATTTGAACTGCACCTTTGGAATTGTGAAATTCTTCAAATAGAACCTGTCGGTGAATATTTGGTTCTTCAAATGACCAAAGGAGATATTCAATTTAAATTAGGCTTTTTATATACTTGTGCTACTGATAATTTAATCTATAAAAAGTTGGATAAAGAAGTTGATCTTATCGTTTTAAATGGTAGTTTCTACCACCTAGAATCTTATGCTTTTGGGATCTCGAAAGAAGTTATTGAAGTAAAAAATATTCAAACACACATAGTCGCATGGAATACAAAAGCATCTGATGGTAAAAAATCATTAGGTGGACAACAAAAGCCTATCATTACTACTAAAGAGTTTAATAATACTATTCAATCAGAGGAACCAATAAACCAAATTTGGAGCCGCATACGCCAATTTAAAACTAAAGGACTAGCTGAGAAACTGATTATTCAACGCTATGAAAAAGAAAATCTTCCTTTGGAAATGGAATGTATTAAAGCTAAAGCAATAGGCCTTGCCTTTTGTGTTAAGAATGGTTGTGATTATTTTGAGAATGCAAAAAATCAGAAATCAAATCAAAGGATTATCAGCCTTTATTATGGCGCCATAGCCTTTGCATCAGCAGAAATGTTAGCATCTCCTAATGGCTCAAAATCGCTACAAGAAGTAGAAAATATGACTAAATTTGGTCATGGATTACATACACAGGATAGTATAGAAGATAATGCTTTTGAAGGATTCATTGTAGGAATTTTATATAGTGGGTTTTTTAAAAACTGGTTAGCTATTTTGGGGCATGATATCTCTAAATTTCCGCAAGCAAAGCCCAAGAAACCATCAGACATAGACTTATCTAGTCCATATCTAATAACTCTCATAGAGTTGTTTTCACATATCCCTGAATTAGAAGACTTATTAGGAATGGTTTCTAGCACTCCCACAAATTGGCTTAATTTTAACTATGATATTGCTATAAATAATAGCTTTGGTAAAACCAAAGATTCAACATATATACATATACGAGATAGGTCAGGTAGTAAAACTATTGAGGATTTAGAAAGATTAGATTTACCCTTAGAACAAATAGAATATATTGAATCAGACAGTCCCGGTCTACATTTCAAAGCACTTATAAGACATTCAGAAAATCAAAATTGGCATAGCGTAATTAAGCAACATAGAAGTCCTTTTACTGCGACTAGTTATATACTTCCAATTTTTGGATCTGTTAATGAATATCGATGTATAACCGTAGTAATTTTATATGCTTTATCAATCTTAGTAAGATACCGACCTAGTATTTGGTTAGAAGTAGTATCTGGAAAGCATGAAAATTATTTAACATTAACAGAAGAATTTCTATCTATTTATGAAAGGCTTGCTCCTCAGCAATTCTTAGAAGCTCTTCTCGATCAATCTTTGAATGTAGTACAACCTGGATCTTTATTTTCCTCTTTATAAACATTGATTCTATTAGAAAATATACTCAATTCATCATTAAGGTCTTCGCTTTATTTATCGAAGACCTTAGCTGTTTATTGAACAGATGCATTCTAAGATGTCTTTTTATTTAACATAAAACTTTTATACGAAATGTAAATATATGCTCAAGTATAATACCCAAATTTTACCTATAGGAATTAAGCCGAGTATGACTCAATTCCTTAAAAGTCCCAAATAGCTTTTTTAGCTAATAATATATAACCCTATCCTAGTGTATTGAGAGATATAACCTTTTGCTCAATCAACACGAAGAACAGCCAAAAGCCCTCATACCTTTCACACGGACTCTAAGCCGTTGCTCAATCTTTTCAACAGTCATACGAGCTAAATAGCCATACACAGACTTAAGTCTTTCTAATCCTCTTGAGTCTTCACGTTTAATCATACCCAAACCATTTAGATACTTATAACTTTCCTTTTGCTGAATGCTGTCTGTATTAGCTAGTATCGTGTGACTGTCTTCCAAGTCATCATCCGCATGTTTACACGTATGACAATTCCAATAATAACCAAGCCCTTCCGTGATTTCATCCATCCATACCCTACCCACCCATCGAGCTAATTTGCAGTCATACGTAGATGCAGAACCATCATAGATCAAAAACAAATGAACATGATAACTTCCTAGCGGAGCCTGCTCTAAACACCAAGCATTCAGTTTCAGGTTTTTAAAACACGTATGCTTATTTGCCATACGGTTACGAAGCATTTGAACATGTAGATTAAACATTTCAATATCAACCATATGCTGTTTATCCACGTGATACTTCAAATCCACCCTGACAATAAGATTACGGCTATAACGATGGAATAATCTCTCTACCGCTGTTCGAAGTTTTCCTAATCTCCTCTTAACACCAAACTTATACTGACGAAGATCACTAAGCACTTTGGGTTTATGTACCTGAAACTGCATACTGAAATGTTGTATCGATTCATCCCTTATCTCTAAAAGAGATGCATAGGTGTATTGACCATCTTGCATTTGCTTAAAGCCATAAAACTCATAGCTAGCTAAGAACTCAAATAAACTAACGTAGTCTGCATACACATGATTACAGGAATAGATCTGTTCAAAGGCATTTAGCAATATAACCAGTTCAGGTAGGTCTTCTCTCTTCAAACCATCGTTGATAATCCTCTTGGTAAAGGATTCAATTTCAATCAGCAGTCTTGGTTCATGGAGAGTGTGTTGATGAATATTCATGATGAGTAATTCCGTAATATGCTCATCAGATCAGGTGTTTGAGTATTTTTTAATTCTTAATCTTTAGTTATATAATTCATATATATAATATCTACTACAGCTTTTCAGAGAAAAAAATGCCCTAAGATTCATTGAAATATAGAAACATTTCAATCAATTTACCCTAGGGAATGATAGAAAATTGATCATTTTCAGCAGAGCTAAAGTTATTCAACGCTTTCAATGAAAAAACACGCAAACAATCATGATTGTTCATCGTCATTTTTCTTGACAAGCACATGCTTTGATTTAGGTTTTTGCCCTGGTGTTAGCCTTTTTTCTTTAGGCACCCAACCTTGAATTGGGCTAAATAAACTCTTGTAACAAATATATGGCAAATACTTTTCTTTAAAAGCTCCCCTAGTCACTTTGTCTATAGTCTCAATTTTTAAGGGTTTTGACGAAAGTTCGATCACTCCATCCCAAATAACTTGGGGATCTAGAAGGTAAGTAAACTCTGCTTTTATAAAAGCAAGAGAACCACTATGAGATAAATCCTCTGAATTTCGATATTTTTCATTGCGCTGGTCAATAAACCTTTTCAAAAATGAATCTAAACTTTGATATATATCAATAGACTGTAACTCTGAGTCATAATTAAAAATCAAGGTTAGGTCTGCATACAACGTTTTGTCTTGCCCAACTACAAATCCTTTTTCATCCCAACGCAGTATATACCCTCTTAACCAACGTAAAGGTTGAGTTGAGCGCCCTACCCGAAGGAACTCTGTTAAAATTGCCGATTGCTCTTTTTTGCTAAAATTACCACCATGCAGACGACCAAATTTAAGATGCAATCGATGAACCAGTATGTCCTTTTCTAAAAGGTAATCACCATATTTTGACAACTTTTCAAATGACTTATCTAATTCTTTAAGTTGCTTGTTATAAGTATTCACATTCAGACTTGCTTTAAAACCTCTTAATATCTCTTCATACTTTTGAATTGTTTCAGGGCCTATTGTGTGATTACATAAATCCAATAACTCACTCGCCTTGGAAGAAAAGAAGCTCCTAAAATCGATTACATTTTGTGATTCGAAACCAAGCATTTCTATTTGAATAAAAGGATAATCCACACCGTTTAAGTGTTTGAAAAGACCAAACCAAATACGCCCTAAACGCGTCATGCTATCGCTATAAAATTTAGGAGAACGATTCTTATTAGACGTGGCTGGCGTTATTACCACATTGAATAGTTTTGCTGGAACCGTTTTCAACGTCTCACAGAACAGCTCCATCAAATAAAGTAAGCTACTGCGTGGAATCTTATCCTTGTGACTGATAGGAGGAGGTAAAACAGAACGTAAATCCATCAATGCAACTTTATCGAGATAATTTTGAGCTATTTGAGGGAGGTGCTGGCAATCGTAGCTTTTATTGCACTTAGAAAGTGTTAAAAGCTCATCAAATGTGATCTGTTTTGTTATATCCTTTTGCAGTAATGCCCCTTGAGGCATTAAAGACTTATTTGAGTGAGCCTTAAAAATATCATCGTTACTATTATAGCCGTCTATGTTCAGGCTTATGACTTGGTCTACAGAAAAAAAATAGCTGTAAACCCAGTACCAACAATAATAAAGTGAAAGCTCATTGCCCTTACCCTTCTTTATTAAACCCACGGCATTGCTATGATGATAATCTCGAAGATGCTTATTCCAATTCTTTAGGTCGTAACTTTCGGCAGACAGACCAGCCTCCTGTTTCATTTTCTTATCTAATTGAGCAATAATCCCATCTTCTGAGAAGTTCAAATGTTTACAATTAAACATCAATATACAATGCAAATTTAGACCAGCTTCCTGCATCGGTTCTAATTTTAATAAATAACTTTGTAAATTCTCAGTTTGAGCTATCAACTGGCGTATAGCATCAATTTTACCTTTTAGTACTTTGAATAAGCTGGTGTAACTGTTTGAACAATCATCGGAAGGTGCATACAGATTAATGTCCAAACACATGACGTACACTTGCCCATTTCGATCTAATGTGTCTTTGAAATACTGAAAATAGCTCTCTTCTTCATCCGACAAGGCAAATGTTTGTTTAACTGTTTCATCAGTTTTCATTTTTGGGTTTAAATATTCAGATATTTCAAAATAAACCTGTGCCAATTGCTCACGAGGAATAGAACTAAAATCCTGAGGGCTGTTCATACAAAATTTATTTTGTTGAAAAAACTGATTAAACCACATAACAATATTTGTCTGATTTCCCCACCCGCCTTGCACTTCTGGTTCCATCAAATATTGTACAAATTTTCTAAATGCGGGTATCTCCAATCCATGCCACTCAGGCAATAATCCAGATGCATATTGCAAAGAACCAACATTTTTTAAGAAATTTTCTCTGCTCTTAAAATCCATTTTTTCGAATCTTCTTTTACTCATCACCTCATCATTCTTGATATTTAGCAGCCAACGATCATAGAACTGAATGACATCTATTGATTCCCTAAAAATGAGAATATTCTGATCCACCCCCTTTTGCTTGGCTCCATCATAAGTCTTTCTATATCGAGCCCTAAATAAAATATACATTTCTTCTTTTGAAATTTTAGATAAAGTTGGAGTTATATTCATTAAAACCTTCTAGATGCAGTACTTATAAAATTTCATTGAAATGTTATTCAGTACTTTTTATCATAATAATCATATTTTATAAATCAAAAATCATAATATTTATAGCAATTATTCAAATAATCAAAGAGGCCATTACCCCAGAAATCAAACACAACTGTTCAATTTTTAAATGTCGATTGAAGTTTTTTTAGGGCAAAAATCCTCTTAGCCCTGTTAGGTCAAAATAGGCTACTTTTGCTGGCAATACTTTTAAAAACACAAGGTGAGCTCAGTGAACTTTATGCGGAGGAGTTAGAACTGTAGAATCTAATAGCGATCCAATAAAGAGAGTCCTGTAATAAGTGTCGCTCTACCCTGATTCATATGAGGGAATAATTGGGTGTAAAAGTAAAAATGTGATTTTCTCTTATTTAACTTTCATTTTTTGGGATTAAAATTTCTTTCAGTAAATCGTGATTTTTTCTTAACTCGTGGATAATTGTTTCCTCCATGTAGTCAGTATTGTTGTATGGCATATTGTAGCCAAAACTCTTTAATGCAGCGGAGGGGTTTTTCGAATTTAGAATGCTTGTTAGATTTTCAATTTCTTTTTGTAATTCTTTTACTTGCCTAGCCTTTTTGTCGGATAATACTTTACGATGCTTATACCCATCACTCATTACCTCTCCTAACTCTTCTTCTTTTTCCTTAATTAAGGCTTTCACCCAATCAACATCAAATTTTTCGAATTCTTTTATCAATGTCGGAATTATTGAAGTTACAGCCTGATTCAAGCTCTTCCACTTACACCCATTTAAAGCACATTGCTCACGTAAAACACTGTATAAAATTTCACGCCTAGGTAATAATTTTTTATCATAGCGCGCCTTAACTGCACGAATCGCACTTACTTTTCTAGCTAATCCAATGTTATAACAATAATAGTAAGCCCCCATTGTATCTACATATCCCATTAAAATTTCGGAGAACCGTTGTTTACAAGTTCTTGAAGATAAATTACTTCTTTCACTTCTTAGTAAATCTATTTTTATAAAAAAATCATATATTTGATTTGGTTTAAAACTAGGATCATTTGAAAACTGTGGAAGTACTGTCACTCTAAGTGGGTTCTTTAAGAAATCATTTTGTTGCATTCTCAGTATGATTTTATCTCTAGCTAATAGATATGAGGGATGCGTAATATCAGCCTCAAAATCACAGTCATACCAATACTTAAATGTGAAAAGTATTTCTTGCTCTAAATCATTCAAATCAGAAATGATGTCTAAATTCACTACTTCAAATCCCCTTAAATAACAATGTATTAAATAGCATGATACGCTAATTATTTACTAATTAAGCATCACTCTACTTTTTAAATTCCATTAAATTTACAGTGAGCACATCAACCAAAATGATAGGAATAAAATCATGAATGGCGCTGCTCTACAACTCTCCACATCTGATTACTTATTTATGCGCTACCGCAGCACAACAGTTAAACTAGAGGATGTAGTCAAGGATTACTACCCTCATCTCAGTAAAGTAAAAATGTTAGAAAAAGCAAGAAATCAAGATTTTCCATTTTCTTGCTTCCGACTAGATAATAGCCAAAAAGCTCCGTACTTTGTCCATGTCAAAGATCTAGCTCGCGTCCTAGATCTACAATATAAATATGCTAATCAAGACCATGTTACTCTTCACCAATGAAGGGTAACACTTCATCCAACTCTATTGTCTTTTTCCTTTTTTTCACTGACACATATCTTTCCAGACTCCCCCATGAATCATGTAGACTCACTTGCTGAATTTGAGGAATTGTAAAACCTTGCTCAGCAAGACGAGTACAACCCTCATGCCTTAAATCATGAAAACGTAAATCATCAATTCCCAAGATTTTACAAGCATTTCTAAATTCACCTCCAATCGTTTTAGGACTTAGAGGAATGAGCAAATCCTTGTCATATCCTCGATTCAACATACGTTTTCGCGTACTCTTCACCTGTAAAAGTTCAATCATTTTTCGGCAAGGTTCTAATACATTAAATTCTTTATGATTACCCTTTGAGCCATTCGGATTTTTTAAATCCCGTACTTTCCACACTTCATTATCCTCGTCATAATCAGCCAATAACATTTCAGTAATTTCTGACTCACGACGACATGAAAATATTGCAAACCACATAATCAAATGCATGGGATAGCTGTAAACAGGCTTTTGCCATTTTCGATAAAAGTATTCTGTCAGTTTTTTTAACTCTGCCGTTGTCGGCAAGCGATCACGTTTACCACTAGAAGATATTTGTCGAGTCTTTCGCAATTGTGCTGTTGCTTTATCAAATCCTGCCAAATCAACATTTACATCCCACATGACTGAAGCATGAGACAATACGCCACGAATATGCAATAACTCATGTTGCAACGTACTTGTCGCTATCGGCTTTAAATCTAATTTAGCATATCCAGCCTTACGCAAAGCGACATGTTCTGAAATATCGGCTGGCTTAATTTTTGTGATAATATATTGCGCTATTGGAAATTTCTGAATTAGGCGAAGACAATAGGTTTTAGTACGACCATATTCACTGCCAACTTCATCAAGATATTTGTCTATGGCATTGGCTAAAGTGATATTCGTCACATCCGATCTACCTAATAAAATATCTGGATTTTCTTCGACTTCCTCTTCACGCATTGCAAGCCATTTTTGAGCGAGTCGCATAGAACTAAACGTCTTACTTTCCTTGAAATTTGCAAACCCTTTACGGCTTATTCTAATTTCGGCCCGAAAGCGTATGGTTCCATCGGCTAATTTACGCTGTGAAATTGTCCCCATGATTTACGCCTTATTGTTTTCTTAAGGCTATAATGGCGTAATTTGGCGTAAATATCAAAAATAATAGTGCTAAATGAGGCGTAAAAAATCGAAATAGATCAAAATCAGCAACACTGTAAAGGTATGTTTTTTAATATGATTACTGAAAAAACCATTGATAACACTAAAGAACCTCGCATCAGTGTTGCACCCATGATGGATTGGACAACTCGTGACTATCGTTTTTTTGCACGTTTGTTTAATCCAAACATCATTCTGTATACAGAAATGGTCACCACAGGTGCCATTATATATGGTGGGGCAAATCGTCATTTGGACTATAACCATGAAGAACATCCAATTGTTCTACAACTCGGTGGCTCAAACCCAAAAGAACTTGCCACCTGTAGCAAAATGGCGCAAGACTGGGGCTATAATGAAATCAATTTAAATGTGGGCTGTCCAAGCGACCGCGTGCAAAATAACAAAATTGGCGCCTGCCTGATGGCTGAACCAGATTTAGTCGCTGAGTGTATCGCTGAAATGCGTAATGCAGTTGATATACCCGTCACGGTAAAACATCGAATCGGGATTGATGACATGCAATCTTATGAGGAAATGCTAAATTTTGTCGATACTGTAGCAAAAACTGGATGCAATAACTTTATTGTGCATGCACGTATTGCATTACTTCAAGGCTTGTCACCAAAAGAAAATCGAGACATTCCCCCACTCCGTTATGAAGATGTATATCGCTTAAAACAAGATCGTCCTGAGTTGCTGATCGAAATCAATGGTGGGGTTAAAACCTTTGCTGAAACTCAAGAACATTTAAAACATGTCGATGGGGTCATGATTGGTCGTGAGGCTTATCATAATCCATATCTATTGGCAGAGTTGGGACAGCTTTGGAATTTAGATTTACCTGATCGCTTTGAAATTATGGATCAAATGTTGCCTTATATTGCCAAACGGATGCAAGAAGGTGCACCGCTGTCAATTATTACCCGTCACATTCTCGGGTTATTTCAAAACCTGCCAGGTGCTCGTAAATGGCGTCAAGCCCTAAGTGGTGGAAATGCCAAAACATTTGCTGATGTTGAACATGCCATTGTCAATATTAAAGAAGCAATGAAACGGACTGAAGACTATATTCGAGAGCAATCCGTATAATTCAACTGATCACAATCATCAAAAATTAAGTCCATATTAAACGATGTGCTGTTCAAGTACATCGTTTATCAATGCTCACTGTTGAAAGCATTTGACTAATTCTTTGGCGCATTTCACCACTGCATCATCAGCATGACTGTTCCATGCCATAAAAACATCAGAGGAAGCCTGTTCAATATCCAAAGCAATCAACCTGACTTGCTCAGGCACTATATTTTTGAATTCAGCAGGAACGATACAAATCCCTATATTTGCAGCAACCAATTGCAATTGCGAAACTTTTCGAGATTGAACTCGGGCTTTTTTAGGTGCAAAACCAGCACTTAAACAAATATTAGACACCAAATAACTCAGCCCACCACGTTCTGCATGAGGTGTTGACACAAAGTCTTCATCTTCTAATTGTTGAATTTTGACCGTAGTTGCTTTTGCTAAATGATGATCTTGATGAACAGCAACATATAGAGGTTCATCATATAATTGAACAGCGCTTAATCCATCCATACTATTTAGAATCGGTGGGCGAAAAAACCCAATATCAATATTGCCTTTCAATAATTCAAGGACCTGATCCTCAGAAGATAAATTATTGATTTCAAAATTAATACTTTGTTGTTTAGCGACTTGATCAAACAACTGAACTTTTTCTAAACTCATGCTGATGGTGCTTGAGTGTGCGACTTTAATTAAACGGTGTAGACCACTTGAGATTTCTCTTGCATTTTCAATAATATGATTGAGGTTTAACAAATTGTTTTTCACTTGCAGATAGAAAAACTGCCCAGCTTTGGTCAATTTTATTTTCTTGTCACTGCGATCAAAAATTTCAAATCCAATTTCCTCTTCTAATAGTTTGATCTGCCGACTTAATGCTGACTGAGCAATAAATAATTTTTCAGCTGCCGCAATAAACCCGCCTTCTTCAACGATTCTAATCAAATAATTAAATTGCTTGAGTGTGGTCATATTCATCTCAAAATTAGATCAATCATGCTTTTTTCTATATTAGATTAGATTTTAAAACATCACTAGACTGAATTTAAGTAAAGTATTTAGGTAGAAAACGATGAGTATTTCTAAGCAAATTCTGATTTTTATCAGTATCGTTGGCATTTTTCTTTTATTGAGTTGCTTTGATCGTTTTATTTCTGCACAAACAGAGCAAGCAGTCGAACCATCAGCCTTTATTTATTTACAAGACTAAACTGACCCTCGTTATTAAAGTAGCAACTCAAGTGCTTATCGTTTGTGAATACTGATAAATCCTTGTTCAAATTCAACCATCGATGAGTAGACCATCCATCAGAACAGACATGATTTGATTTAGATTTACAAACAACTTCGATATGTATTCATATCAATAGTACTGGGCATGTTATCCTATAAACGTGTACAGGATTTCACTAAAGAATACTTTTCTATATCAGTCAAACATTCTGTTTTATTATTTTTTAGATCATATTGATAGGCTATATACTTGCCAGCAAGGTGTTCACTCACAAAATGATTATTTTTAAAATAGGCTTTGATCATACATGTGTGTAAATCATTCATTGCATACACTTTTATATGCTCAACATATTGTGTTTGCTGCACAATATTTAGATTCCAATTGAGTAGTTGATTCATTCTCTTCAATTCAACTTGCTTGATCACATGTTGTATATTGTTAAAATTACATGTTTTTACCACAGCATTCGGCTGCTGCTTGACTGACCAAATCAGCACCAGTCTTATATCATCCAATGCTTTTCGCGCTTCATTCAACTGGCTGGCTGCTTGAAAGTGGAGAACAGTTGTATAACAACCGTACCCTATACCCACGATCACCAAGATGAACAGTATGATCTGACCAAGATTAAATTGTAAATGATTTACCCATCTAAACATGGTTATTCAACATCCATATTTTATAGATTAACCCTAAAACCGCTGTCATCAGTATTTCAGGGCATAAATATTTAATTTATCGACCAAATTTATTCAGACTACGCCAATACTTATCTTTAAAAATACTCACATCGATGTCGAAGTCTTTGTGATACTTTTCAATAATTTGATCAATCACTTTGGACGGTTTTCTAAAATCCTTACAAGCGAAATACATGCTTCTTAAATGATCACCTGTTTCACGACCAATATTTAAATAACCATCGACATCTTTTAGCTCAGCCAATAGTGCTTGTTCTATATTTTCAAGTTGCTCATAGACTTGGGCTAGTGGCATACCATTCGAATTTTGACCATCATAAGGTATCTCTACGATCATCATCCACGGATGAGAAGCTTTTTGTTCCCATGTTAATAAAGTACGGTTTAAAATCGCAATAAGTGGTAGACCTTGGTTATTTTCCCCCTCCAAACTGATGTATTCATCCTCATCTGTATTGGAACGTGTGACTTTATCTAAACGCGAGATTTCACTATTTTTTAAAATTAAAATATTTTTTAAATTGCCAATAGGCATTAATTCTTTTTCAGCATCTTGTTTCGACTGGACAGACACCTGATCCAGTTTGGTGATTGCATCGTATTCACCCAAATAATTATCTAAGAAAATATAAACTGCTTGTAAAAATTCACCTTTTTGCGCTTCATTATATTGATCATGCACAACGACTAAATCAATTTCATCTGGATATTCTGCATGATCTCTTAAATAAAAAGATAAGGTGTCTTGACTAAATTCATGTCCATGCATCGCGATACTGGTTTGATGAATGTCACTTGCGGGTTTCAATGCAGTAAATTTCCAGCCCGCAATTTCTGGTGCAGCAGCCACCAGTTCCTCAACAAATATAATATTAGCAATCACTCCATCTGGCGTCAGTATCAATTCAGCAGTTTCTGGATCAGACATTCCGGTAAGAAAAAAAATCCCAGCATGTACTTTGGCTAATTCAGGCGATAATCGATCAAAAAAATCTTGTTCAATCGTGTCTCGATTCATCTCATCGACAATTCGATGAAAATGCTGTTGATGTTGCTGAAACCATTGCCAAAATTCAGCATAACGGTTTTGATTATTTTGTATCGCTTGTTGTTTATTGCCAAATAGTTTCTTAAAAAAGCTCATTTTGATTATTCTCTATTATTGCTTATGAATCAGGTTAATTTAACTCAATTCATCTCGTTTTTAAATGTGCTCAAGTAATAATCAAGCAAAATTAACAATTAACCTGAGTTCGATGCAATCAAATCTTCAAACAATTGAAAAATCATAAATATCTGCGGAGTTTTGCTGAGTTTTCATGCAATTTTAGGATGAGGAGCAGAGCTCCGCAAGCGCAACTATCAAGAGCATTTCATTTCTCTTGATCAATAAAATGAAAGCAATCAATAGATTGTTTGATGATCTAAAGCTTGCACTTCCATGCTTTACTTCTAAAGTTTAAATTCTTTTGCGTAGGCAATGCCTCACTTTTCAGAGATGAAAAGTGACAAAAATCTTTCGTTGGGTGAGAGGTACGTCCTGAACCTCCACCCAACGGCGACATCCATGTCGCCTCTCGATAGCAAGACCATCTATGATTCAAAAGGGCGAAATAAATGAATCATCGAAATCACTCGTATGAATAATCAGCCAGTTTAACAATATAATCTTTCATCAAGAATTTTTATCAAACTCACGTAATTACTTTGTGGGTCGAATACGATCCAATTTTTTTAATACTTCTGCAACAGCAACCATCGCAAAACTAGAAGTTACCACTACAGCCGAGCCATAACCACCACAGCGCAAACCTGCACTTGCACATACATCTGCACTGGAAAATGGATTATCAATCGAATAAACACATGTAATACCGAACTTTTCTTTTGGCTTTTTACAAATACCTTTGGCACGTAACTGACTACGTAATTTTGCAAGCATAGGATCTTGTTCTGTTTTAGATAAGTCAGCAACACGGATTTTTAAAGGGTCTAACTTACCACCTGCCCCACCTGAAACAATCAGGGGAATTTTATTAAAACGACAATGCAACATCAGCGCAAATTTTGCTTTTACATCATCGATGCAGTCTAAAATAATATCAGGAGTCTTTTCTAAAATATCTTTGACATTTTCAGGGCTGAGATAATCATCTATCAAATTAATCTTGATTCGTGGATTGATCGAACGGCAACGTTCAGCCATGACTTCAATCTTTTCCATCCCTAAAGTTGAACTCATCGCGGGCAATTGGCGGTTGATATTTGAAGCAGCGACTGAATCCATATCGACCAGTGTTAGCTCTCCAACACCCGTTCTGGCTAAGGCTTCCACAGCCCATGAACCAACCCCACCTATGCCAATCACCATCACATGACTTTTTTCATAATGACTAAACGCATCGTCTCCATAAATCTTGGCAACACCAGCAAAACGGCGTTCATATTCATCATCAGTAGAATGGTCAGTCATGTTCAGCATCAACTCAAAAATACCGCATTATTTTACTCATTTCTCGACAATGTGTCTTGCCTAGATGCAATAAAAAAAGCCCTGTACCGTATACAGGGCTTGGAGAACTGAAAAATTATGTGGAAGCGTTCAACTAGGAAGCAATTAAGTTTCGTAATACATAATGCAAGATACCACCTGCTTTAAAGTATTCCACTTCATTCAAGGTATCAATACGGCATAACACTTTGAAACGATCTTGTGAACCATCTGCACGTTTAACTTCCACATCTAAGCTTTGATGCGGTTGTATATCATCCGATAAGCCATAAATCGACAGTTGCTCATGACCTGTTAAATTTAACGACTGACGGGTTTGCCCATCCACAAACTGTAAAGGAAGTACCCCCATACCGACTAAATTTGAACGATGAATCCGTTCAAAACTCTCGGTAATTACCGCTTTCACCCCCAAAAGGTTGGTTCCTTTGGCTGCCCAGTCTCGTGAAGAACCTGTACCATATTCCTTACCTGCAATAATCACCAAAGGTGTCGAATCCTGTTGGTATTTCATTGCAGCATCATAGATCGCCAATTTTTCACCTGTTGGGATATACAGTGTGTTGCCGCCTTCCTCACCATTCAACATTTCATTTTTAATACGAATATTGGCGAATGTTCCCCGCATCATAACTTCATGATTACCACGACGTGAGCCATATGAATTGAAGTCTTTTTGATCCACACCTTGCGCTTCTAGGTAACGCCCCGCTGGGCTTTCTTTCTTGATATTCCCCGCAGGAGAAATATGGTCTGTAGTGACTGAGTCACCAAGAACGGCCAAGATATTGGCATTGAGAATATCTTGAATTGGTTTCGCGGGTTGATCAATGCCTTCAAAGAATGGAGGATGACGGATATAGGTCGATTGTTCATCCCATTCATAGGTTTCAGAATCAGGGATTTGAATTGCTTGCCATTTTTCATCACCATCAAAAACTGCCGCATATTCTTTATGGAACATCTGCGTATTCACTTTTTGCAGCACCTCATCAATCTCGATTTGACTCGGCCAAATATCTTTGAGATATACTGGTTGACCTTGTTGATCGTGCCCTAATGCTGTGCTGGTAATATCACTGCGTATCGTGCCCAATAGCCCAAACGCTACAACCAATGGTGGAGAAGCCAACCAGTTGGTTTTCACCAATGGATGCACACGTCCTTCAAAGTTTCGGTTGCCTGAAAGCACGGATGCCACATTGAGGTCATAACACTGAATTGCATCTTCGATCGGCTGAGGCAATGGTCCTGAGTTACCAATACAGGTGGTACAACCATAACCCACAAGGTTATAGCCCAACTGGTCTAAATATGACAGCAATCCTGCCGCCTCTAAATAATCCGTCACGACTTTAGAGCCTGGTGCTAAAGAACTTTTAACCCACGGCTTACGTTGCAAGCCTTTCTCTATAGCCTTTTTGGCTAATAAGCCTGCTGCTAACATTACACTTGGGTTAGATGTATTGGTACATGACGTAATTGCAGAAATCACCACATCACCATCGGTCAATGGATAACGTTTACCATCAATGACACAATGCGGCTCTTCATTTTGTAATGCAGATTGTTTTGAATCAATGGCTGTGCCAGCACCACCCTCATTCACCAAGCGTTCTTTCTCAATTTTGGCAGGTTTAAGGTCTAATTCCATCAATGCACTAAAGGTTTTTGGAATATCAGGTAATACGACACGATCCTGCGGACGTTTTGGTCCTGCAACACTGGCTTCAACTGTATTCATGTCCAATGCCAAAGTATCGGTAAATACAGGTTCATCTCCAGTATTACGCCACAATCCTTGTTCTTTACAGTAAGCTTCTACCAGTGCAATCCGATCATCTTGTCGGCCTGTTAATCTTAAATAGCCAAGTGTGATTTCATCAATGGGGAAAAAGCCACAAGTTGCTCCATATTCAGGTGCCATATTGGCAATGGTTGCTCGATCAGCAAGCGGTAGATCTGCAAGACCGTCACCGTAAAATTCGACAAATTTACCAACCACGCCTTTTTTGCGTAGCATTTGAGTAATGGTTAATACCAAATCGGTTGCTGTGATTCCCTCTCTTAACTTGCCTGTTAATTTAAAACCAATCACTTCAGGAATCAGCATCGAAATCGGTTGCCCCAACATTGCTGCTTCAGCTTCGATGCCTCCAACACCCCAGCCCAATACACCTAAACCATTGATCATGGTGGTATGTGAGTCAGTCCCGACCAAAGTGTCTGGAAAAGCATAGCTTTCACCATCACTGTCACCTAACCAAACAGCCTGCGCCAAATACTCTAGATTAACTTGATGGCAGATCCCAGTGCCCGGTGGAACAACACTAAAATTATCAAAGGATGACTGCCCCCAACGTAAAAATTGATAACGCTCACCATTACGTTGCATTTCAATTTCAACATTCTCATCAAAGGCTTGGTCTGTTCCAAAATGATCCACCATTACCGAATGGTCAATCACCAAATCTACAGGAGATAAAGGATTAATTATATTTGGATCTTTATGCGCCGCCTGAACAGCAGCACGCATTGCAGCTAAATCGACAACAGCAGGAACACCAGTGAAATCCTGCATTAATACCCGTGCTGGTCGATACTGAATTTCTTGATCTGATGTTTTCGCTTTCTGCCAATCTACAATTGCCTGAATATCACTTCGCTTTACGGTGAGATCATCTTCAAATCTCAGTAAATTTTCCAACAGTACTTTGAGTGATTTCGGTAGTTTTGAAAGATCACCTAATTCAGATTGGGCTTGTTTCAAACTAAAAATTTTATATGTTGAATTCCCGACATTTAAGTTCTGTAGCGAATTCAAACTATTTATACGACCATACTTTGCCATTGAGTGAACCTCCAGCTTGGCGTTAATTTCTTATTGAGCTACTTGGAGTACTTCTTTCAATCTAAGACAAATATTTATTTTAGGTGTTGTGAATTGGTTATTTTTATTCAATTTATGCGATCAAATGCAACAACGATTGACCAGTGATCTCTCCCCATATACTCAAGATATTTTGAGTGGATATAGACCGAGCCTTGGCAAATTTAACTTATGATCAAACCTTTTCCATCCTCAAGCATGTCAAAGTGTTGTTCCACAAAATATCTGCCAATGGTCCAGGCTCTATCGCTAAAGACTCAGCTAAGCCTGCCAAAACATAGGGTAAATTGACGGGTGTATTGCGGGTTCGATGCTCTGTAGATGTCTGACAACACAAAGGCGTCATATCTGGACAGTCTGTTTCTAAAACGAGGTGCTCAGCTCCTACTGCCTGTACCACAGCATGGAGCTTTTTGGCATTTGGCTGAGTAATTTGCCCTGTAACCCCAATTTTAAATCCTAATTTGATCAATGCCTTGGCTTCTTCTACCCCGCCACTGAAAGCATGAGCAATTCCGCCATTTTGAAACTGGTGTTGCTTCAACATCGTAAGTACATCCGCATGTGATTTACGAATATGTAAAAGAATCGGTAAATCAAATTGTTGAGCCAGTTCAATCTGTGCTGAAAAGAATGCTTTTTGCTTGTCCATAATTTCAGGCTGTTTATGCTGTTTGAGAAAGGTGTCTAAACCAATCTCTCCAACAGCAATACACTGTTCTGTTTGAAGAATCTGTTCGAGTGCATTGAGATGAGTTAAATCATGTTGCTCAATATAAAAAGGATGCAACCCGGGCGCTAGATGGCTACGGGGTGCATTCTTTAAATGGTTTAGCGCATGTTGAGTTTGGATCAAATCTTGAAAACGAGACTGTAAAAAACCAATTAAAACCAGATGTTCAACCCCAGCCAGTTTTGCTTGGTACGCCAACGCCTCTCGATCCTGATCAAAATCAGGAACATCGAAATGGGTATGGGTATCAAACAGTCTCAAAGACATTATGATTTCATTTTGTTGTCTGCCACTGGCGCAGAACTATTCGGTTGATCGACTTGCATTTCTGCAGGAAAATATTGCGGTTTTAAAATTCCTTTTAATTGATCATAAGGAATGGTTAAGCGTGGCAAGCCCACCACATATGGTCCAATGTCATATTCACCATATTGCAAAATTAGACCTTGTTTACCTAGATAGAAATTATCAGATAATTGAAATTTCCACGCTTGTTCATACTCATTCACATTATCAGCAAGTTTTGAATCGATAACCCAAACTTTAAAAGCATCATGAGCGAGTTTTTCAAATTTTGCTTTTTGATTTGCTTCTATGATTTGATTCAAGTTGACTTGCTTTTTACTGACCAAATCAAAATTAAAATAAGTTTGTGCAGATGATCCATGCGCACCACCTAAGTAGCTACTGCTATTTAATACAACAGTGGCTAAAGGCTTGTCAGAATTTAATATTTTAGGGCTTAAACTAATTGTGATCTGACCACTTGCACCCAATGTCTTAAGTTCTTTATCCAATGCCAAGAATGAATTTGTATAAGGTTGAACACGATCCTGTAATTGTTGCGTTGGAGTCTTGTCTGTGTTGACTTCACTGGCTGAAGCTTGTGAACTGGCTTGCTGTTGATCCGCAACTTTTTTACTCAACTGTGCAATATCCAACATTTTATCGAGATTATCCAAAATCGCTTGATCAATCACTTTATCTACAAAGGGCTGGTTACTTTGCAATCGTTCAATTGAAAATTCAGGGCATGTATTTCCATCACACTCAGGTAAGTTTAATTTTAATTTGGCTCGATCGCCTTGCAATAACAGTGACGTATCTAGAACTTGAGACGCAGCAGTTTGATCGACAGCTGACTCTACTTTTTTAGAGTCTGGTTTTTGACACGCTGTTAATCCCAAGGTGATTAACAAAATTGAAAGTGCTAAGGTATTTTTTTGATTCAACATTTCACAAACCTATCCAACGATCCAAGCCAAGATTTTTCTATCTCTATAGAAGATAGCCTATTCTTCTCTGTCTCAATCCTCAATCAAAATTTGTATCAAAATTGAAGCGTTATTATCATGATCAGCCTGCTGATTGAATGTTCAAACCCCATCATCAATGCAGCATACAATCTCGACGTATCGTTCCTCTTAAAGAATATTCAATCTCAACAAATAGTCTGTAGAATCCTATTGTTGATGATCAGCATGGACTGCATCGATATTAAAACATGCGTTGAAATACTTCAGCTTTCAGTATTTTTTGGGTTTGTTCTTTGCTTAAATAAATATCTAACTGAGTGCCATCTTCTACAATCTCATTGGCGCGATAATGTAAGCCCACGCCTTCTCCATCAAAGAACCAATCTGCCTGCCCCCAATACAGCTTTTTCGGCGCATGTTTTTTCACATCTGTATTTTGCTTTTCTAACCATGCTGCATATTTTTCTTGCACCCAACGATTCAGCTGATTTTGTTGATCTGCTTGAATGACATCCAAAATACTTAAACTTTTTTTCAACTTACGGTCTGCAACGAAAAAGTATTGACGTTCTTGAATACTAACATCCGCTTGTAGTGAATTGACTGCAACTTGCAGTAAAACATATTGATTACGTTGTGATGCCATTCGAGTCTGCATGTGTAATTCAAACGCTTTGTTTTTCGGAAACTCTTCTTGCCATGCATCTGATTTTTTGACAAAAGCATTAATCGCTTGCTGTAAAGTCATGTTCTGTTTTAAATCAATTTGTGCTTGAATCACAGTCGCCTGATTATTGCTAATCCATTGGTTTAACCAAGCATCTTGAGTTTTAATCGTTTGAATGTCGATTTCGATGCAATTCTTTTTCTCACAAAACGGCAAAGCATAATCTGCTTTGGTTTCTTGAATATTTAAATAAGGTAAAACTTCAGCGGCTTCTTGTTTGGGTTGTAATACTGAACCATCTTTATCTTGATCTTTTTTTGAATCACATGCCATCAAAACCAAGGTACTTAAACAAAACATCGTGATTATTTTTTTTGAATATTGCACCGCATAAATCCCTGTGGACAAAAAGCATTGTATTTTGATACAAAAACAGCTTCACTAGGAAGCTGTTTTTACATTTTGCAATAAGTTAGCTGAACTTAATGTTCACGCGTTGCACGGAACTGAATGTCAGGATAACGCTCTTGCATCAGCTGTAAATTCACACGACTAGGTGCGAGATAAGTTAAGTGACCACCACCATCAACTGAAAGCTGGTCATGTGCTTTTTTCTTAAATTCATTGAATTTCTTTTCATCATCACATGAAACCCAACGCACGGTATTGATATTCACAGGTTCATAAATACAATCCACTTTGTATTCTTCTTTCAATCGATATGCAACCACATCAAACTGAAGCACTCCCACAGCACCTACAATCAAATCATTATTGATTTGGGGCATAAACACTTGTGTTGCGCCTTCTTCAGAAAGTTCTTTCAAACCTTTTTGAAGCTGTTTAGATTTTAATGGATCTTTTAAACGTACACGGCGGAACATTTCTGGTGCAAAGTGCGGAATACCCGTGAAATGAAGGTTTTCGCCTGAGGTAAAGGTATCACCGATTTGAATCGTACCGTGGTTATGCAGACCAATGATATCACCTGGCCATGCCTCTTCAAGTTGCTCACGCTCACCGGCAAGAAAGGTTAAAGCATCACTGATACGTACATCTTTACCAATACGCACATGATTCATTTTCAAACCTTTCTCATATTTTCCTGAGCAGATTCGCATAAATGCAATTCGGTCACGATGCTTCGGATCCATATTGGCTTGAATTTTAAAAACAAAACCACTAAATCCTTCTTCAGTTGCTTCAACAGTACGTTCATGTGTTGGATGTGCTTTCGGTTCGGGTGCCCATTGAATAAATGCATCAAGCACATGATCAACGGCAAAGTTTCCTAAAGCTGTACCAAACAATACAGGGGTTTGTCGTCCTGCCAAAAACTCTGCTGGATCAAGCGGATCATTCGCCATTTTGACCAACTCTAGAGATTCTTCAAAAGATGCAAATGCCAAGTCACCCACTTTGTCACGAATATCTGGATAGTCATAGCCATCACGAATTTCAATATCTGTAATGGTTGAACCAAAGCCAGCTTTATAAAGATAAAGCTTATCTTCGAGAATATTGTAGACACCCGCAAAATCACGCCCCATACCCAAAGGCCAAGTGATTGGCACACAACGGATTTTGAGAACATTTTCAATTTCATCAAGTAGTTCTAATGGTTCACGAATTTCACGGTCCATTTTGTTGACGAATGAAATAATCGGTGTGTCGCGCATACGACACACTTCCATTAATTTAATGGTACGTTCTTCGACACCTTTTGCACCGTCAATCACCATCAATGCAGAGTCAACCGCAGTTAAAGTACGGTATGTATCTTCCGAGAAGTCTTCATGTCCTGGGGTATCCAGTAAGTTAATCACATGCTTTTTGTAAGGAAACTGCATCACAGACGTGGTAATCGAAATCCCACGTTCTTTTTCCATTTCCATCCAGTCCGATGTCGCAGCACGGTCTGATTTACGGCTTTTTACCATTCCTGCAACCTGAATTGCTTTACCCCATAACAACAGTTTTTCTGTCATTGTGGTTTTACCAGCATCGGGGTGGGAAATAATCGCGAAAGTCCTACGCGCTGCTACTTCTGTAGCCAACTGTTCTTTAAACATAAAAAATCTACAATAGGTGCACAGTTACGTACACATTGAGAAATATGTACCTGAACTGAAAAATGAGAAATCAAAAATTGGCAATATTGTATCAGATTTCATTGCTATTTTAACGCCTGTTAATCAGGCTTAATTTATCTGTACATAGCCGTTAAAAAGTCGTATCAAAATTAAAATAAGAAAGCGAATCAGATTTGAAAAACAGTCAACCTTGCACAGCATACTCAAAAACCAATCTGCGGTTAAAACTGCTTTAGCCTCTTTTCATCAAGAGAATCTGATCCGTGTTTAAAATAGATTGAATAGAAGATTTTTTAACTAATATTTATTCATCAATCCAATGATTCCATTGGCAATCATATCAATTGCGATGGTGCCTATTAAAAGTGCGGATAAACGCCCAACAATATCAAAATAACGATCAATATATTTGGCATGACTATAGCGCAGATGATCATGACCAAATTTCATAATCATTAAAATGCCACAGCTGATAAATAAAGTGAATGCAATCAAGAGTGCTGATTCAACGAAAGACATACTGACACCAGTGACTACAGCCGCACTAATTGTACCTGGACCAATCATGAAAGGCATCGCCATCGTACTTGCCAAATGTGCTGGCGTTCCTCTTATCTCTCCAATCGTATCCGCACCTTGGAAAACAAAACGATAACCGATCACCAAGAAAATCAGTCCACCAAAAATCTGAAAGGATTCAAAACGAACATTTAAATAAGAACTAAAAATTGCTTCGCCACCCCATGCGAACAGCAAAAAAACCACATAAGCAATCAATGCCCCCTGAGCTAAACTTTTATTAAATACCTTCGTTTCAGTATGTCGAATCATTCCAATCATATAGATGCTCATTAAAAAAGGATTGAGCAAGGAGAAAAATAAAGCAAAAGAATGGATATAGTTTGAAAACATAAGAACTTTCCATTAAATAATTCAAAAAATATAGGGTTAAATAAAGTGTAATGCCCGATCTTCATAAATTTTGTCGGACTCATTATTTAAAATTGTAAACTTATCTAGGATTCATTCACTTATAAAACATAAAAAGATAAAAAATTGTAACTATACAGGTACTGGTTTCAGTCATCAGATTGGTTTTCGTTTAGCATGATCAAAACCGACAATTCAAAACGAACCATGTAGCGCTGAGATGCCTTACCTTTAAAAAATTTCAATATTATGATTTTATTTATTTTTTAAGCGTGGTTATACTAAATATTAAACTCATCAAAATTACAATAACGTCTAATCTCACAACTTTTAGAATTTAGTTATCGATCAAAACTTTCTCTAATAGACGATCAGCAAGATCGTCAATCTAGGTGTAAATGTTTATAGCAAAAGATCAACTTATTTTGAATGAGCAAGTTGATCCAAATCAGTTATCTGAGTGAGTAAAAGATTTGATGACTATGCTGTTTTATTGCGCCCTATAAAAACATTGAAGAATCAAATATTTTACTGTGCTTTTTTTATTGATAGTCTATCCAAAATTCAGCATAGGCATTGGCAAAACCTGGCGTTGCAGGCGCATCCGTTGCAATATAATTGGCATAAAATACTACTGAAGCATTGCCATTCGCATCCACTAAAAAAGGACGACTTTTACTAGAAGCGTCATTTGGAAATCTATTTGTTTTAGTTATTGGAACCCGATTACGATTAGAATCTGTTAATTCGATCGCAACGTGCTGTGCAGTTGATGTTGCATTAGGATTACTTAAAGCCAAAAGTTGATTATTCACAGGGTTCTGTTCACCCATAAACGTAAACCTGACTTCTGCTCCCGCAGGGCATTGAACCAAATTAAATGGAATCGCGACACGTGGACCTTTATCTCCAGGTGTTTTGAGTTGACGTGTAGAATTTAATCCCATATCGACTATTTTATGCGCCTGACTCTCCTCAACACCACAGGTTGAATTTGTCGCATTACCTTTTAAAGTAAAGTTATAGGTTCCCAAATCAGCGTGTGCATAACTGTACAGACCAATATTCACCATAATCAGACAAGCCGTACGATAAAGATTTTGCTTTAATATATTCATCATCAGCCCCTAGTCAAAATCTATTCGGAAATAGCCACGTGCCTGAAAAGGTCCAGCTGCAGGTTGATTTCCAGTGACACTGACTGGCCATGCTTTCACCACGATATTGGCAGGATTGGTATTGTTGAAATGAATTTTACTGTTGATATTATTAGGAATCAGTACATTGTCATTTTGGTCTGACATTTTAAAACCAATATCAGGATTATTAGACACAATAATATCATTGGCAGGTCCACCAACTCTGTCCGTTTGGACTCGTACAGTTAATGGTGCATTATCACTAATAAAATTATTGCACTTCACTGACAAAGGCATATTGGCTTTCGGGATACCATTAATTTTGTTGCCTATACCTGCATTTTTAAAGCTATAGGTTGGAATATTTCCAAAATCAACAATTGATTCAACATCATCATTAATAATACAGTTTTGAGGGACAATCACTCGTCCTCTTAGATGTAAAGTTTGTTTTGCACCATTGATGAGTGCAGAACCATACGGAGCAGCATTATCGCCGACATAGAAGTCAGCCAATGGAATGTCAATATCCGTAAATCCAACAAAGGGCTTGGAAATTCTCATGGTTACTGTAAATTGTGTATTTCCAGTATGTGTAGCAGTGCCACAGCGTTCAGATGGAACACCAAAGCGTGAATTTTGAGCGGGTACATTAATATTGGTCCCATTATAGGTATATCGAACAGAGGCTTGTAAGTAATCATTCACTTGCATATAGCTTTTTCCGCCAATGATGACTCGAGGTCCTGTGTAGTAGGCAGTCATATAAATAGGAATAGAAGCACCTGTGAGCGTCGTACCGTTATCACAATGGGTCGTCCAAGGATCACCATTTACACTGACTGTCAGAACTGAATCAAATGTCATCCCTGTTGCATTATTTGCAGGATCGGTAAACGTATAGGTACCAAAGTCCGCATATAAATTTTTGTTGTGTTCTTCACGCCACCAGCCTGCTGAAACATCCATCGCAGTCAGAATTAATAGAGTTGAAGCAAGTAATTGGTTTTTCATCAATATTCTCCTGTTACTTACATTCAACATCAAACTGTTGTACTGCAAGGCTTAAGTCAGCAGTGCTAATATCATAATCTGCAACACATTTTTGTTCGTTTGCGTCGCCCCAAGTTACTTCAAGCACACCTTTAAGCGGTAAGCCAGTCATATAAACTTGCCCTGACTCTGCCGCCATACCTACGGTTTTGCTCGCAGTGACCGTCACATTACTGGCATAAGGGATCGGTTGCCCTTGATATTTGATATCAACTAAAGCACGCACACCAATACTGGTATCAAATGTTGCGCGACTAATCGCACCACGAATTGGCACAACATTATTGACATTGCTGTTGATTTCTAAATTTGAATCAAAACTGTTTGAATCCAATGCCACACGATTTAAACGATATTCAGAGGCATACGGCAAGATTGCATAACCACGCCAATCGGTTTTAACCCCATTATAGTTTTCAACTTTGACCCCTTTAGCACCAGGAGCTTTGACTAAAATACTGGTATCACCAAGAATCTGACCAAAGGTCAATCCATCTTTATGCAGCAACATGCCACCACTTGCACTATAGCTAAAGCGATTATTGTTTCCATCATAGCTATAACCTGCACCTACATTGCCATAAGTTCCGTTATAGCCCACATTAATGGCGCCTGCTGAACCTTGTTCAGTGACATAACCTTGGCGAATGCTATAACTCAAATTGCGGTCTTTCAATAAAGTGCCGCTAATTCCAGTCTGATAAGAATTATTGCCATCTGAATTTTGTGTGGTCGATACTGTTGCATAGGTATTCGCCCAAGGGTTATCACGGAAATTCGCTTTAGAACGCAGACGACCGAGCGGAAAAGATGCATTAGCGGTATAAAGTGTATTTACTTTGTCCAGTTGTGAAAACATGTTGCGGCTGACACCGAGCGAATAGCTTATGCCATTCCATGCACCATTGTAGCCAGCCTGTATCCATTCATCTTTTTTGGCAGTTCCCCAATAACTTTGCTGGTTTGCTGCAAAGTAAAGTGAACCATAACGCCCCATTGAGTGCGAAATGTTGGCTTGCAAACGACCTTTTTTAGCATGGTTCAGATCATAGCCATTGGCAATGATACCTACATTTGCCAAATTGCCGTCCTGAGTTTCAGCCTCACTATAGTTTTCACTCATTTGCCCGTAAAAGACATCATTTAAGGTATAGAAACCACGTGTCGAGTAACGATAACCCAAAAGCTGAAAACTTGTTCCTGAGCGCAGTAAAGATTTAGAGTAGAGGAAACGCATCGATTGACCACGGTGCTTGGAACCATCGACCAACTCACTGTTTGCATGCGTTAAATCGAAAGAAAAAGCGCCAAACTGCCCCATGTTACTGCCAAAGCCGAGTAAAGTGCTTTGATAGTTCGAGGACAGTTGAGTCCCGCCATAAATCGAAAGCCCTTTTGGTAATCCATGTACAACCGTCGCTTGCACAACATTTTCATTTTCTCTGTTGTTACGAGAACCATTGCGGAATTCACCCGCTAAAACACTATAACGTGTACGCCCTTCGCGTTGTAAAATCGGTAAACTTGAATACGGCACAAGGTAACTTTGGATTGAACCATCACTTTCTTCAATGGATACCTGTAAGTCACCACTACCAAAAGCAGGGTTCAAGTCCTGAATTAAGAAAGGACCAGGAGCGACATTGATTTGGTAAACAATATTATTATTTTGTCGAATCACAACTTTGGCATTGGTTTTAGCAACCCCACGCACATTCGGTGCATAACCCTGTTGGCTATCAGGATACATGGCATCGGCAGTAGATAACTCGGCACCACGATAACTGAAGCTATCAAAAATACTGCCTTCGCTCGCACCATCACCAATTCTAAGTTGGCTTTTGATTGGAATCAGTGTTTTTTGCACATAAGTATTGAGATTGGTCCACTCATGCGTACTCAAGTTATTATTAGAACTGTAATTAAAACTGCCAGAATGACGTAATTGCCATGAACCTAAATTCATGCCACTGTCTACACTGATATATAGACCATTTCCTGCGGTAACTGAACCAGAGTTGTTATATCCTGACATCCGGTAATTTAAAAACATCGCATTAATGCCTTCATCCCATTGTTCTGGTGGAATATATCCGCGCACCTGATTTTTTAATGAGATTTGTGGTAAATCAATATAGAGTTTTTGCTTACTAAACTGAAAGCGACTATTTGCACCATTGATCAATTGACTGATGTCTAAACATTGTGGATTTGACGATGCCAATAGCTCAGGATAAGCCGCCATATTTACCCCAAAACTTTCTAATAGTTTAAGGTCTAAACAAGGCATTAACCCTGTTGCATCTGCAGTATTTTGTTTTTCCACAAACTGAATATCACGAGTAACCACATATTCATCATTGGCATAAATCTCAACCCGATAAACGCCTGGTAATTGTTGTGGTGAACTTTGTAATTTGGTCAAGTCTGCAATTTGCGCATTCGACAAACCATCAGTTAAAAAGGCAGTATTAAATACTTGCTCTGCATGCGCGTTTTCTACGCATGCAGCACTGACCGCCATCGCCGATGCAATACACATTGGCAATACTTTCATTTTTGCATACATCGGTTTATTCGGCATCATCACTCAAGTACCTATACAACACATATTATTAATTTAGGTTTATTTCTACTTTTGGTGTCACACCACCATAGTCATTCACAGTTTGATAACTCAGCTTGTTCCCTGAGGTTTTTGAAATTTTTGTTTTTTCAAATGGTGCAGCCATCACGCTATCTAACTTGGTCTCATTCAGCACCAAATTGACAAATGAGATGTGATAAGGAGATTGGTTATCCACCTCTACACCTTCCGCAGTTTTTACAAATTTGACTTTTGTTATTGCGTCTTCAGGCGCAATCTTTAATTTTTCTGGACGAACAAACAGCTTGATTCGTGACAGTACAGCAAGCTGTAAAATGTTCTTTTCCGCAAGAACTTCTTTGTCTACAGATGGAATTGATTTTACATTTAACCAAAAAACTGACTCACGATCTTGTGGCAGATCTTTTACTAAGCTCACAATTCTCAAAGTATTTTCTGTTGCTGGCTCTGCCACAAATAAAGGTGGCGTCACCAAAAAGTTTTTAACTTTTTCTTCTTTTTTATTTTCAACCCATGAGTTAATCAGATAGCGATCTTTTTTACTGTGGTTGATCACAGATAGAGAAACTTGCTTGGCTTCCATCGGATAAATCACACGTGTTGCACCTAAAGATACCCCACCAATCGCCTTACCTTCAGCATATGAAAAGGAAGCTAGGCATGATAAAGCCACACCCAATACACCGTTTTTAAACATGCTTAAATTCATATCAATATTCCAAAACAACTTATGGATAAAAAACAGAAATCAAAATATTTTTACTATTTTCAGTCGACTGACCATTGAGCTTCGATAAAGGCAATACAACTGTTTCATCAATATTTGTTAGTTCAGGCTCTTGAGTCATATTTGTGACTTCGTGAGCGACCTGAGACAATGTTGATCGTTGATATACATTTGAATGATGCAAATTCATGCCAGGCATCAAATAAAATCTTTGTTCAGGCAACGCCAATGAGTCAGAGATAAGATGACTGTTGTTGGCATCTTTCAAAGCAATGGCGAGGTTGTAATAAACCGTTGAAGAGCAGTTTGAAACATTCAATTCTAAATGAGACTCAGTTTCACGATTTTCACCAAACTTGAAGTTGCTTTTCTGGGCAAATAAACAGCTTGGATTCACTAAGGAACCACTAAAATGGGCTCTTCCACCAAATACATAACTGTCTGCAAAAGCACTTTGAAATAAAAACATCCCAACCAGTACAGTTAAATATTTGTTCATATGAAATCAGCCCATTCAGTGTGATTTATTCAAATCAAGATTTGAATGAATACTTAGTTATAGTTCACAACAAAAGTTGCATCAGCATTTGCTTTACCTGGTGTAGATGCACCAGTCGCTACATAACGTGCTGTAAATGGGAAAGTGTTTGTACCATCAATAATTGCTTTTTCTGTAGAGAAATCAGAACCATCTACAGCCAAAATTTTAGATGCATAATCTGTGATTTCGATACCAACATTTGTTGCAGCAGGTGCGTTACCGCCACCACCGTTTACAGCCAATAATTTATTGTTTGTGCTTACAGTTTGACCATTGAATGCAAAAGAAACACCGTTAGTTACAAGAGAAGCATCACAGTCGACCAATTGAATGTTGAATGGAACTGGACCTGATTTGTCACCAGCTACAGCTAAACGTGCAGTACGGTGTTGACCCAAATCTACAGTTTGATCCGCTGTATCTGTGCTTACTGCACATGCAGCATTCACTAATTCACCAACAAAATGAACTGTTCCACCGCTTACAGGTGCAGCGAATGAAGCTGATGAAGCAATTAAAGTAGCAGCAAGAAGACCTAATTTTTTCATGAAATAACCCTTTCAAAAGAGAAAACAAATTATGTTTAAGGTTTATTGTGATTACTGATACATATTCTTTTAACTTCAATCATCTAGCTTTGATTAAAATTTCATTTATTTTATCTAAACAAATTGAGATATATCTTGTTTTAATAAAATTATGAGACAGTCATCACATAAACTAAGCAGATTGTAGACGTTGAGTTACTATTAAGAAAAATGATTTTTACTCAAGATGATTGCTGAGTTTTTTGCATAGATATATAAAAAGTTATTTTTTTCAATATATTACATTTGTTATTTTTTGATCAAAAATACTTAACTTTATCAATTTAAATATTTAATTTGATTTTTTGCGAAATAAAATGGTGATGTGAATAACGCAGAAACAACCACTGTTGGCTATTTATGGAGAGTGATAATTGGCTTCTAAACGATCGACAGGCAATGGCATTCCTAAAAGATAGCCTTGTAATTGTTGACAACCTAGACGTTTAAGAATTTGCGCTTGTTGTTCAGTTTCGACACCTTCTGCGGTGACGACCAAGCCTAAACGAATTGCCAGATGAATAATACTTTCTAAAATAATTTGTTCTTTTGAACCTTCACACAGATTTCGAATAAACTCACGATCTATTTTTAATTCATCTACAGGTAAATCTTTTAAATATAAAAAACTGGAATGCCCTGTTCCAAAGTCATCAATCGCCAGTTTAATCCCTAAATTTCTAAGTTTTTCAAAAGTTTGAATACTATCATCAATATGATGCATCGCTGTTGATTCAGTAATTTCGATAATTAAATTTCCATGCTTGACATGATATTTCTGAATTAACTTTTCTAAATTTCCAATCAGATGCTTATGTTCAAATTGCACCGCGGATAAATTAACGGCAACAGGACAAAAGGCATAATTCTTTTGTTCCCACTGTTGAATCTGCATACAGGCTTGTTCTAAAGCCCAATAGCCCATACGAATAATTAAGCCTGTCTGTTCAGCGCCACCAATAAACATACTGGGTGCTAATAATCCTAAACTTGGATGTTTCCAACGAATCAGTGCTTCAACACCACAAATACGATAATCAGCGGTAAACTTTGGTTGATAAAATAGGATAAATTGTTGTTCTTCAACTGCTTTATATAAATCATTAATCAATTTAGATTGACTTCGATTGTGATGCTGCTGGTCCAAAGAGCAGCTATACACACTATAGGTATTTCGCCCCTGTTCTTTGGATTGCATCATTGCGGAATCTGCATTAATCAATAAATCTTGTAAATTTTGCCCGTGATCTGGAAAAAATACGATTCCTATACTTGCTGAAATATTGATTTCTTTACCCGAAATTTGAAACTATCCTGGATTTTTTGTAAGAATAATTCAGCAATATGCTCGGCTTGAATACGGCTTGAATCTTCAAGAATCAGGATAAATTCATCACCACCAATACGAATCAGCTTTTGTCCTTCAGTCAATAATGGATATAAACGTTGAGCGAACTTCACCAGCAGTTCATCGCCAATATGATGACCAAAGGCATCATTCACAGACTTAAAACGATCAAGATCAATAAAAACAAAGGCTATTTTTGTTGCTGTTTCCTTATAATCTAGAAATAATGCATCCGTATATTCAACTAAAAAAAGACGATTAGGTAACTTCGTGAGATTATCTTGAAGTGCCAATCCTTCAAGCTCTTTATTGGCTTGTATTAATTGTAAACTGCGTTCTTCTAATCTTCGTTCTAAAATTGCCACACAAAAGGCAGAAACAAGAATCAAACTTGCCACAAAAATAATAGTGAACAACAAAACACCTTGCCCTTCGTTCAACTGATTTTCAAAATGATTGACATGCGTTGACGAAAACGTTGCCGCCGCCATACCCGTATAGTGCATCCCTACAATGCTCAGTGCAATCATGATGGATACGGCGGCTTTATACAACAGCTTATGACTAAAGGTATTTTTATACTTAAATGCCAGCCAAAACGATAATCCCGAACCACTGATTGCAATCGTCACAGAGAGTATGACTAAAATTGGATGATAATAAATTTGCTGGTTTGGAATTTCCAACCCCATCATGCCGACATAATGCATGCCGGCAATCCCCAATCCCATCAGTAAAGCGCCTAAAATTAAACGCGGAAGAGGTAATGTGTCCTGTGTTGTTAACCAAACTGCAAATATTGAAGCCAATGTTGCAATAATATAAGAGATTACAGTGAGTGTTAGATCAAAAGTGTGATTTTCTGGTAAATGGCAAGCCAACATTCCGACAAAATGCATCGCCCAAATGGCAAATCCAAGTGCCATACCACTTAAACAGATAATTACTTTTTGAATACGCGCCGCATGAGGTGTAAAAATGAGTTGTTCTAATGAAATAGCAATGTAACAGATAATCACTGCAATGCACGCAGTGATCCTAGCCAAAGTAATGGACACACTGTCCCTCTGAAGATAATGTAACGTTAACTTTGGAGATGTACACATGGCTAAACGCTTTAGTCCAGAATTTAAACAGCAAGCAATTGATTATGCACTTGCGAACTCACATGAATCATTAGCATCAATTGCGGTAAAGCTTGGTGTTGGTTACTCGACACTTGATAAATGGATTCGTACTGCTAATCCAGAAGGATCAAGCAAACGTCAGTTAACACCTGAGCAACAGCGAATATTAGATCTAGAAAAAGAAGTCAAACAACTCAAAGAGGCAAATGACATACTAAAAAAAGTGCATGTGTATTTCCTCACCGATCAAGGCAAGAGAAGTACACGGTAATCAAAGACTTTGCAATGGAAAAGGTTAAAGTCACTGTACTGTGCAAACAATTAGGTGTCAGTACTTCGGGGTTCTATGCATGGAGAAAACGTCAGGTACGTATAGCAAAGCAGTATGATGATTTACAAGCGGTGTATTGGCAGCACCACGCTCGTTTAGGTGCACCATCCCTCGTTCATGATATGCATGACCTAGGTTACAGCATGAGTGAGCGCACAATAGGTCGAATGCTTAAAAAACTAGGATTACACAGTAAAATTGCCCGTAAATATAGGCATACGACTGATTCAAATCATCGTTTGCCAACAGCACCAAATTTGTTAGATCAACAGTTCACTGTAACTGAGCCAAATAAGGTCTGGACGACTGATATTACGTATATTCGAACGAAGGAAGGCTGGTTATATTTATGCGTGATGCTAGATCTATTTAGCCGACGTATCGTCGGTTGGCAGACAAGTACACGAATAGATCGTCAATTGGTATGTGATGCGTTTAACTATGCACTTGCACGTCAGGGTTATCCAACAGGCTTGATGATTCATTCGGATCAAGGCAGTCAATATTGCAGTCGCGATTTCAGAGCTGTATTACTGACAAATAAGGCAATACAAAGTATGTCACGTAGGGGAAATTGTTGGGATAACGCAGTAACAGAAAGTTTTTTCCATACATTGAAAGGGCATGTGGTACATGACAGTGTATTTTCTACAAGAAAAGAGGCAAATTCGGTCTTGTTTGAATATATTGAAGTTTACTACAATCGAATCAGAAGGCATTCTGCAAATGGTTGGTTAAGCCCTGAAGCTTTTGAGCAGAAATATTTTAAGAATTTAGAGGGAAGTACTGTCCACGATAGTGTCTAGGATCACAAA